>JAOZRF010000093.1 GCA_029940245.1 Desulfobacula sp. | reverse complement strand
TTCCAGTTCATCCTTATCAATGGGTTTCACACAATACTCGCTGGCACCCAGTTTTAAACATTCCCTGGCCGTTTCTATGGTGGGGTAGCCCGTCAGCATAATCACCCGAATGGATGGCGATCTTTTTTTTAATTCCTCCAGAACCTCAACCCCACTCATCTTTTTTAATTTGATATCCAGAATAGCCAGATCAACCGCATTGGATTCCACATAAGCAATAGCATCTTCTTCTTCCGTAAAAGGGATAACTGTATGTCCCTTTCTCTCAAGAATCCGTTTTATAAGGTTGCCTGCATCCTGGACATCATCCAGTGCTAGAATGTTAGCCATTTCGTTCTCCCTTTTTCGTATTTAAGCTCGAGGGTAACTCAACAATAAATTGTGTTCCCCCATTTTTTTTGTTACCGGATAACGGAGGGGAATAAGCTTTAATGGTTCCGTTATGCTCTTTTATAATTCCAAATGTGACGGACAACCCAAGTCCGGTTCCCTGGTCCGGACCTTTGGTGGTATAAAAGGGTTCAAATATATTTCTTATATTATCTTTAGAAATTCCACAACCTGTATCTGATATGGATATTTTTATCTCATCTTGCGTATCCCCAGTTCCTGTGTTGACAATGATGCTGCCATTTTCTTCAATGGCATCAAAGGCATTGTTCAAAAGATTGATAAATACCTGTTTCAATTTCTCCTTATCCCCTCTCATCAATAAAGGGTTTTTATCATACTCATGTTTGACAATAACATGGTTCAGGCTGAAGGTATGTTCAATCATGGAAAGGACTTCTTTGATGGCATCATTAATATTAAACTGTGTTATATTCCTTTGAGTGGAACGAGAAAAATTTAAAAGATCAGCAACAATTTTGGAGCAAAGTTTTGTCTGTTTAGCAATGATTGCCACATCTTTATAAATCTGTCCATCCTTTTCAACATCTTCAAGTAAAAGCTGGGCATATCCAAGAATAATACCAAGGGGGGTGTTGATCTCATGGGCGACTCCGGCGGCCAGACGTCCGACGGATTCCATTTTCTGGGCCTGGGTAAGCTGTTCCTGTACGATTTTAAGCTCGGTAATATCCCTGCCGCTGCAAACAAGCCCTCTTACCCGATCTTCTGTTTCTAAAACAGGAATTTTTACAACATGCAGCCACTTTATTCCTTTTTGTCCTGCCACTCTATTTTCTTTAACAAGGGGGATTCTTGTTTCAAGAACGGTTTTATCCTCTTTGTTATACAGTTCTGCCTGGACTCTGGAAAACAAATCATAATTTACTTTTCCGATAATCTCTTCCTTATTCTTATTCAACATTTTGTAAAAGGCCCTGTTGACAGAGATATATCGGCCTTCATGATCCTGCAGGGATATAAAATCCGGAATGGCATCCAGAATTATTTGGAGCAGGGTTTTTTGTTCATTCAAAATACTTTCAGCAGCTTTCAGATCAGATAGATTTCCCTTTAGAGACAGAATCATGGCATCAAAGCTTTCTGCCAGACTCTGAATTTCATCTCCTGAAAATCGTTTGTAAACCTGGCATTGCCGGCAGGAATCTATTTTTTTCGCATATTCGCCTTCAACACAGGTTGGGCAAAGGGTTCCTGCCATGTACCAGCATCGATGATGATAATTTTTATATGCCGGGCAGTTTTTCTGATGACATTGCATAAGGTTCCAGCAGTTTTTTTTCAACATCGGAGCAGTTCTGACATCAAGGTTTCCCCGCAATGCCTGCTCTGAGGAGTCATAAAGTTTTTTGATACTTTTTGTCACTGGATTGAGCAGCAGGGTGCCGACAATACCGGCAACAAATATTGCCAAAATAATGGTTATAATAACGGAAATTAGAATTTTATTAACGGCTTGTTCTGCTCGGGTTTGAAAAAGACCCAGCCTCAGGGTTCCCAACCGACTATCATTAATAAACACAGGCACAGCATAATCATAGATCAATTGATCCCCTGTATCTATAAGCTGTACAGATACTTTCTGGTTGTCCAAAACATGGTTTGCTGTTTTGAGCGCTATTGGGAACCCCTCTTTAAAAGTATGGATGAGAGGCGTATCATCCCTGTCCAGAACAAAGGTATAAAAAATGTCATCGCCCAATTCTACTGTTTCATCCACCAGAACTTTCATTCGCAAAAAATCCATGGCCAGCATGGGTTCCACCATACGGGCGGAAAGGTTTATTCCGATAGAAATGCCTCTATTTTTTATTTCTTCCAGCAAAGAGATTTTCATGACCTGGCTTGCCCAGAAAAAAATGACAAGACCCTGAATCAAGAGCAGGGAAAAAAAGCCCAGATATATTTTATTACGAAATCCCAGCTTCATTTATTCTAAAGTCCCTTTATTCTTCAAGATTCATACCCACTTTATCTGCTAATTTTCGTACTTCGTCAAAATCTGAATCGCTAGACGTGATCACCTTGATAAAATTGGCAGCTTCTAATATTTCACGATGTTGCTTATGATTAAAATCAAGTTTTTCCAAGGCCTGTTGTATTTTTTCCACGATTTTTTTATCAAGATTTTTCCTGGCAGCATACACCCAGCCGGGATACGGGTCAGTCATTGAAATAATCTTTATATTTTTGACATTAATTTTATCTGCCACCACATCCAGAGTGCCTTCCCTGATGGTTCCAATATCATATTTGCCGGCATAAACTGAAAGTACCACCTTTTCCTGTTTTCCGCCAGGTCCCGGTGCAAAGGCAATCTCTTGAAAATCCTTTTTTGTAATACCGTGATCAAAGAAATGGCCCAAAGGATAAAGATATCCACCGGCTGATGTTGAATCCACAGCAATCCAGCTTTTGTTACGACAATCCGACAGGGTTTGGATGGAAGCATTATCCATCCTAGAGATAATCTGCCCCCTGAAACTTTCTTTGCCATTCACTTCCACAATCCTGGCAAATGCATTTGCGCCATATCTTTTAGCAATTTTTACGTAAATAAAGGGATTGGAAAAGGAAATATCAATTTTTTTCCGGCCCACCATTTTCATGTGCTCATCAAAAGTATCCGGAAATATCTGTTTGATATTCAGCCCTGTTTCTTTTCGTAAATACTGGATAAGAGAATGGTGACGGGTGTGGGATACAGTATGGGAATATTGAGGAAGATAGGCATAAGTGATAACATCAGGTTCCTCTTTAAGGATAACCAGTTCTTTTTTAGTTAAATCCACTTTAATGGCAGATCCATCTTCTCCACAACCAGGGAATAATGAAAAACAAAGCAAAATCATCCATACATATTTCACTTTTATTCCTCCTTCTTATTTCATTTTACAAACAATGCTTTAATTTTTAAAATTTTATTTTTTTCCTGGTGATATAGACGATGTGCCGTTTTTAAATCTGTTTTCTCAAATCTGATGGTATCCCCAGGGGTTGTCTGGGCCACCTTTGGCAGATCCGTGGAAATCACAGTGGCAATTTTGGCATATCCGCCCACAGTCTGCTCCACCAGCAGAATAATTGGCTGTTCATCCGGCGGAACTTGGATACTGCCGGGCATTGACGGTTCTGAAACAATGCTTTTGGGCATGCCGCTCTTTATGGGTATGGGGCTGCCCTGCAACCTATAACCCATGCGGTCCGCCTTTGCTGTAACCATATATCCTTTTTCAAACAAGGCTGTCATGCCGCAATCAAAATAGTCATCCTGGGGTCCCGGGATAGCACGTATACCGACACTGGAAGGGTATTGGGGGATCTGCGCAACTGGTATGGCCCGAGGTTTTTTCAAAACGCGGGCTTCATGGGTTTCAAGGATATCTCCTTTTTTCAGAGGCCTTCCCATAAACCCGCCGATTTTACCGCCCACATAGGTTGAACAACTGTCCATGATCCTGGGAACCTTTAAGCCGCCACTAAAAGCAAGATAGGCACGGCATCCTGTTTGAACCTGGGAAATGGTTACAATATCACCCGGTTTTACCCTTATGGATTTCCATTGCTCAACGGGCTTGTCATTCAGGGTCATCTCCATTTCAGCCCCAGTAAGGGCAATATCCATTTCTGTTAATATTTCCACGGCAGGTCCCATTATCGTAATTTCAAGAACGGCCTGATTTTCATCATTGCCCACCAGGATATTGGCACAGTTAAAGGCAAAAGAATCAAGCACACCGCATACAGGGATGCCCATTTGCTGATACCCAAATCTTCCTTTGTCCTGAACCGTGGTAAATCCCCCTGGAGCCAGGACTTTCAAAGCATTCATCAGCAGTTCTCCCGTTGAGCAAGCAGGTCATATTCCGGTTTTGATATGGGTTTGAATTTTATTTTATCCCCTGCCTTGTAAATAAAGGGGTTGGCTCGATCCGGTGCAAAAAGTTTTAAAGGGGTTTTTCCGATGATCTGCCAGCCGCCCGGACTTGCAATGGGGTACATTCCCGTCTGGTTGTTTGCAATACCCACAGAACCTTCCGGTACCAGCATGCGCGGGGTTGCAAGTCTCGGGGTATGCAATTTTTCGTCAAGCCCGCCCAAAAAAGCAAACCCGGGTGTAAAGCCCACCATATAAATCAGATATTCCGGTTTTGAATGAAGGTGGATAACCTCTTTTCTGGTCAGGCCGTGGGTTTTTTGGACATTCTCAATGTCAGGGCCAAATTCATCTGCGTAACAAACGGGGATCTCCACTATTTTAAAGGGCTGGATATCAATTTTTTCAAGGCTTTTTTCAACCTGCTCAATCAGGGTGCAAAGCTTATCTGGATTTGTAAGTTCCGGATCATAGAAAAATAAAACAGACCTGTAGGTGGGGATCATTTCCAGGACACCCAGGGGCCTGTCTTTTCCCAGGGAGCGGGCCATGGCCCGGACTTTTGCATTTACCCTGGAATCAATACCCTCCCCAAATTCAACAAGAAGGCCATTGTCTCCTGCCAGGCGATATACCGGTTTTTCAAATAGTCTTGATTCCATGATCCGGACTTTCCCCCATGGGTTTTACTTTTATATCATTTGCTTCCAGATTTTTTCTGATATTTGCAACCAGATTCACAGCACCAAGCGTATCACCATGCACACAAAGTGTCTGCACAAAAAGCTCAATCTTTGTCCCATCCACGGCTGTTACAAATCCGTTTGCCATATCAAGGGCTCTTTTGGCCACTTCATCAGGATCTGAAATAACAGCTCCCGGCTGTTTTCTGGGCAAAAGGGTCCCTTCAGGTGTATAGGCCCGGTCAGGGAAAGCTTCATAGATAACTTTAAGCCCCAGTTCCTCTCCCATACGTCTCATCATGTCCCCTTTTTTTCCTGCCAGGGCCACAAAATAAAGATCCGGGTCCAGACTCATTATCCCCCTGGCAATTGCCTGGGCTATGTCTTTTTTTTCAACGGCATCAAGATAAAGAGCCCCATGGGGTTTAACATGGGAAAGTTTTGCCCCGTGCACATGGCAGAATCCTTTAATGGCACTTACCTGGTAAATAAGATAGTTCCGGATCTCTTCCGGGGAGCAGGCAATATGCCGGCGGCCAAATCCCAAAAGATCAGGATAACCCGGATGTGCTCCGATTCCGACCTTGTTTTTAACCGCCATTTTTATAGTTTTATCCATTACAAGCGGGTCTCCGGCATGAAAGCCGCAGGCAATATTTGCTGAACTGATATGCTTCATGACCTGCTCGTCCATGCCAAGCTTGTATACACCAAAGCTTTCACCCATGTCACAGTTTAAATCAATCTCTTTCATTATTTACCTTTTTATTTATTTTGTTACCATAAGTTCCGGAAGATACAATGCAATCTTTGGGAAAATCGTCAGGATTGCAGTTGTTAATAACATTAAAAAAAAGAATGGCAAAGCATATCTGGCTATTTTCATGATGGGCTCCCCCGTCAGACCCTGTATCACAAAAAGATTGAACCCGACAGGAGGTGTGATCTGGCTTACTTCCACCATTAAAATAAGATAAATACCGAACCATATTGGATCAAATCCTGCTGCAGTCACCATGGGAAGCGCTATGGGCAGTGTCATGACAACAATGGAAAACCCGTCCAGAAGACATCCCAGCACAAGATAAACACCTCCAAGAAGAAGCATCAGCATATATGGCGAAAGATTCAGTTCCGATATTGCAAAGGTAATTGCCGCGGGAATTCCTAAAAACCCCATTACTCTGGATAAAAAACCCGCACCCACAACTATGAGCATGATCATGGCATTAGTTTTAACCGCCCCTTTAAGACATTCAAAAGAAATTTTCATCGTCATCTGGCGGTTTAAGACTGCAAAAACAAAGGCCCCGAAAACACCCAGCGCAGCGGCTTCAGTCGGGGTTGCATAACCCCCGTAAATACTTCCGAGAACAACCAGGATAAGTATTAATGTGGGAGCAAGGTCCTTAAGCCCTAAAAAACGATCTGCCCATGAATAACTATCCTGGGTTTGCGGTGCGATTTCAGGATTTTTAATTCCCCTGTAAATTATGTATGCAGAATAAATTCCGGCAAGAAGCAAACCCGGTAAAATGCCTGCCATAAACATTTTCCCAATGGAAACCTCGGCTAAAATGGCATAAACAATCATGATCAAAGAGGGGGGTATTAAAAAACCCAGTGTGCCTGCCCCGGCAAGGGAACCCATTGAAAGACTTCTGTCATACCCCAGTTTGTCGAATTCCGCCAGGGTAATTCTGCCAACAGTAGCTGTTGTGGCCGCGCTTGAGCCGGAAACTGCGGCAAAAAGAGTGCATGACACAATATTCATAAGCAAAAGCCCGCCTGGAAGACGATAAAGCCAGGGGACCAGGGCCTTGAAAAGTTTTTCCGAAATCCCTGACCGGTATAATATCTCCCCCATCAAGATAAACAGGGGCAGGGCCACATATTCCCATTTTTCTATGGTTGCCCAGGCCGAAGACGCCATATTGTTTCCAGCAGGCAGGGAAGAAAAAAAAGTCATGCCGACAAAGCCGACAATAAAAAGAGAAAATCCAACCCAGATACCCGCGGATAGACATAAAAAAAGAACACCAAACACCACTAAGGACATAACAAAGAGGTCTGCTTCCATTATACGACCTCCTCTTTTGTTGAAATTGCATGCCAGGTTTTTATGGTCGTGGCTGCAAGCTGGATAAAAAAGCATCCTGCACCCACCAGCATTACTGCCTGGGGAATCCATAAAGGCGTGTTGGTCAAGGTTCCTGATGTTGATTCATATCTTATGGCTGATTTAACCATTTTAAAAAGATACCACCATAAATATCCCATAAAAACAGTGGTAATCAGCGTAGAAATAAAGGTAATGACACGGGCCGGTTTTTTGGGCAGAAATCCCAGTACCAGGGTTATTCTGATATGGCCTTTTTCCTTAAGACAATATCCCGCTCCCATAAAAATAATTGCTGCAAGACCGTATGCACTGTATTCATCAGCGATCAAGGTTGTCCTTTTAAATAGATTCCATATAAAAATTTCCACTAAAATCAAAATAGACATCAGCCCTAAAATTACAGCGGAGATATTTGCCATAACGTTGGTTAAATTGTCTGACCATTTTACAAGTTTATTCATTAAGATCACCAAAATTTATGGTAGAATTTAAGTGGGATCAGGCTTGCATTATTGCATTTTTTTGTCGGTTTTTTGATAAAAACACAATAAAACAAGCCTGACCCCATATGCAAGGACCTTATCGGGCTGTTTTTTCTACCTGCCTGTAATCTTGTAATACTGGCTGAGAACGACCTGGGCATCGCTACCTGCTTTTTTTGCCCATTGTGCCCTTAATTTTTCACCGATAGCATTTAGCTGTGAACGAAATTCTTTGCTCACAGGATCAATGGTCATCCCGTTTTTTATAAGAGTGGCCCGGCTTTTACGATCCATGTCTCCTGCAAGGTTCCACATGTCGTCCTCCATCTGGGTTGCAATTTCAAGGACTGTTTCCTGAGTTTTTTTATCAAGTTTATTCCAGGCATCCTGGTTGACATTGATCATATTCACGGGACCGACAATATTTATCGGTGTAAAATATTTTAAAACTTCCCATGCTTTTGCATCAACACCAGAGGGAGAAGAGGTGTACATGGAATCCAGAAGCCCTGCTTTCATGGCAGGATATACTTCTGAAAAAGGCATTTTTCTTGCCGCAATACCAGTGGCTTTTCCAAAGGCAAGTCCAGTACCGTCATAAACCCTCATTTTTAAGCCTTTTAAATCGGATTCAGACTGAATAGGACGCTGGGTGTAGATACCTGAAAAAGGCCATACAGAGGTATAAAGAGTCATCTGGTTGAATTTTTTTAAGGTTTTAGCATATAGTTGTTTGGAAAGCTGATAAAGAAGACGCTGTTCAAAAGCATTTGTGGAAATAAAAGGCTGTGCCGTCAATGCAAGGACGGGTGCATCCCCTTCAACCATGCCCGTGGGGATTTCAGCAACTGCAAGCTGGCCTTCGGCAACAGACCTTAAAAGCTCTGGACCCTTAAATCCCAATGATGAGCCCGGATGAAGAACAATAGTAAGTTCACCATTAGTCGCTTTAGCGACTTTATCGGCAAATATTTTTGCACCCTTGGAGTGAAAGTTGCCAGCAGGATAATTCAGGTGAAGGTCCCACTTGGTTTTTGCCATGGCATTGGAAAATAAGGTTAAGGCAAACATCATACCGGTTAAAACAATTAATAATTTTTTCATCTCTTTCTCCTTTTTTTTGGGTTATTAATATTCTATAAACGTCCGTACTCATTAACTAGTGTCTGACCGAAAATTCCGAAATATAGTTTTCCAATTTTGGTTAGAGCTTTGCAGCTATCCGAGATTATTTCTTGTTA
>JAOZRF010000092.1 GCA_029940245.1 Desulfobacula sp. | reverse complement strand
TCGGGATGACTTCAGGACCGCCTGTATATTTTATCTCAAGCTGACCCGGATATTGTTTTGAAACATTTTCTGTAACCATATCCAGAAATTTCATAAAATTCTGGACTTCAAATACTGTTTTCGGCCAGGCACTGACAGCCCGAAGCTTGATTGTTTTTGAAGCTGCTTCACCAATACCGGAAACCAGAAAAACAAGTAACACAGCTACACATAAAACGATCCATTGTTTTAATTTGACAAATTTTAACATAAAACCTCCTTTTGTTTGAACATCATGTTATTTAACTATTGTGCATGGAACAATCAAAATCATTGACTCGACCGGTGCATTTTCCTGATTTTTTTTTCATCATAATATTTTTTATTGTCGGTTCCTTTTATAAAAATAGATGACCACAAGAAGCCTGGCTTTTTTATTCCCAAGGCTTTTGCCGGAATGGGGGACACAGGAGTCAAAATAAATATTGTCACCCTGTTCTAAAATATAGGTGTCTTCTCCATATAAAAATTCAATACAGCCTTCCATTACATATATAAATTCTTCGCCCTCGTGGGAATATTTCTTTGTGATTTCCCAGGGTGAATAAATGATAAAAGGCTCCATGTTTTTGCCGGGTTTATTTGCACAAAGGACTTCATAGTCATACCCTGAAAGCTGGGAGGTAGCTTTAATGATGTTGCGCTCATTATTTTTTTGAACGCTTATTCTGATGTCATTTAAGGGTTTGATATTTTTTTCAAAAATGCTTGTCACATCAAGCCCCAGGGCCCCGGCAATTTTATTCAATGTGGAGTAGGGCGGCGCTTTTTCGGATCGTTCAACCTTTGACAGGTATCCTTTTGTAAGACCTGTCAGACCGGCAAGTTTTTCCAGAGTAAGATGGTTTTGTTTTCTAAGTTTTTTAATATTTCTGCAGATTGATTTTTCATCCATGGGTTTATTCTTTTTTATCAATTAAGTTTTCTAATTACCATAAACAATTTTTGGAAGCCAGGTCACAAGGCTTGGCCAGGTAGCAATGATGGATAGTCCGATAAGTTGTAGAATTACAAAAGGAATAATGCCTTTATACACATCAGTGGTTTTGATTTCCGGCGGGCAAACGCCTTTAAGATAGAACAGGGAAGGGCCAAAGGGCGGGGTCATAAATGATGTTTGCAGGTTTACGGCAAACAGGATGGCAAACCATAGAGGGTCAAACCCGTAATCCACCACAATGGGGGCGATGATGGGGATATGGATGTAGGTGATTTCAATAAAATCAAGAAAAAAACCAAGAATAAAGATAAAGATCATGACCATTGTCACCAGTTGCCATCCGTTCAGATGCATACCGGCGATAAATTCCCTTAGAAGATCATCACCGCCAAGACCCCTGAAAACCAGGGCAAAACAGGTGGCACCCATGATGATGATAAACACCATGCAGGTCATTTTAATGGTTCCTTTTGCAACTTCATGGAGCAATTTAAAGGATAATTTTCCATTTGTCGCAGTCAGAATAACAGCACCCACGGCACCCATGGCACCGGATTCCGTTGGTGTGGCAATGCCGGCAAAAATTGTTCCAAGCACGGCAAGAATTAAAAATAAAGGGGGTAAAAGTGCTTTAAAAATTTTTAATATAAAAGCATTATCAAAAACAGCACCTTTTTCCTGGGCAGCCGGGACATGTTTTGTTCCCAGAAAGGTGGATGCCCAGATATACATACAATACAGGCCAACCAGAATCATACCCGGTATGACAGCGCCAATAAACATATCTCCTATGGGCACCTCCATCACGGGTCCCAACAGCAGCAAAACAAGGCTGGGCGGGATGATCTGACCCAATGTTCCCGATGCGGCAACCGTGCCTGCAGCAAAGGATTTTGAATACTTGTGCTTGAGCATGGTGGGCAAAGACATGAGTCCCATTGTCACAACGGTTGCCCCGACAATGCCCGTGGATGCGCCTAATAATGCCCCGACAATGATAACGGAGATGCCCAGTCCGCCCCTTACATTCTGGAAAAGCTCTTCCATTGTTTCCAGCAGTTCCTTTGCAAGCCCGGATCTTTCCAGTGCAAGGCCCATAAAGATAAACAAGGGAACCGCCATTAACATGGTATTGGTCATTATTCCCCACATGCGCAGGGGCAAAAGGTCAAAAAAGCTGGGATGCAACCCGATAAGGCCAAAAAGGAAGGAAGTCCCCATCATGGTAAAGGTGACGGGGAATCCTCCCATTAAGGCAATGGTCAATACCAGAAAAAGCCAGGCAGCCAGGTAGTGGGAAATCCAGAACGGTAAATAATCAATCAGCATTTAATCTTCCAGTCTGTGAATCAATCATGATCAACATTTTTTATCCCAGTTCATCTTCCAGGGGTTTTCCTAAAATAATAAAGGCACTTTTTATGCAAAGCAGGATTCCTTGAAACAGCATTAAAAAATAGCCCGCGGGTAATGTTGCCTTTAATAGGAACCTTGCGGGAATGCCGCCGGGGTCAATGGACACTTCTCCGATTTTATATGCAACAATAACCCATGGAATGGTTGTGGTCAGGACGACATAGCAGGAGGGAATCAATAAAAACAAGACTCCAAAAAAATTAATTAGTGCCTGTTTTTTTCTATCCATCAGTGAATAAAAAATATCCACCCGGACATGCCCCTCATGCAGCAGTGTATAACCTGCACCCATCAGAAAAATAAACGCAAACACATGCCATTCCAGTTCAGCCATAAACACAAAACTGGTATTAAACGCATAGCGTAAAATCACATTACTGAAGATGACCAGAATGAAGATAAAAACCGCAGATGTAACAATAACACTGCCAATCCAGTCATTGATTTTATCACAGAAAAGAACTGCTTTTTTAACGGTTTCCATGGATTTAAGCCATTGTATTCCAGTATACTTTTTCTGACATCTTTCCCCAGACGGCTGTTTGCGCCTGGAAGGCCTTATAATCTTTATGCACTTTCAAGGCAAAGGGGTCTTTCCGGGCTTCTTCGTCAATGACTTCTTTGGATATAATTTTTAATTTTTTCAGTACATCTTCAGGATATACCTCTACATCCACATGATGCTCCTTTACCAGAATATCCAGGGCTGCACCGCTTTGTGCATCAAATGCAGCCAGGGTTCTGATATTAATATCAGCCGCTGCAATATCAAGGATTCTCTGGAAGTGTTTTGGCAGATCATTGTATGCTTTTTTGTTGAAGAAGATATCCAGCGTCGGGCCCTGCTCATGCCATCCCGGAGTGTAGTAATATTTGGCAACCTTATAAAGCCCAAGCAATATATCATGGACTGGGCCTACAAATTCAGCCGCGTCTACCACGCCTCTTTCCAGGGCCGGGAAGATTTCACCCGGCGGTACAAACACGGTGGTGACCCCCACCTTGGAAAGAACTTTTCCTGCAATACTTCCGATACGCATTTTCAAACCCTTAAAATCTTCCAGGGAATTGATTTTTTTCCGGTACCATCCGCCCATCTGCATACCTGAATTTCCGATAATCCGGGGGACAAGATCAAACCTATCATACAATTCATTCATCAGGGTCTGGCCATTGCCTGCATAGAACCAGGCGTTGACTGACTGGGCATTCATTCCAAAGGGGATGGAGCCAAACCAGTTAAATGCCGTGGATTTGCCTGCCCAGAAGTAGGGAGAGCCCGTACCCATCTGGACGGTTCCCTTGGATACGGCATCAAAGGCACCCGGGGGGGGGACAAGTTCGCCACCGCCATAGAGTTTGATTTCAAACCGGCCATCCGTCATTTCTTTTACATTCTGGCAAAATTCCTTTACCATGTCGAACATGATTCGCACTTTTGGATTCCAGAATGAAGTAGCAGTCCACTTAATTTTAGGCGATGCAATAACTGCCGGTGCGCCAATGGTTAACGCCGTTGCAGCGGCTGTTGCCGTTGTGATACCTGCTTTTTTTAAAAACGTCCTTCTTTCCATGATACCTCCTTTAAGATTTATATGAATTAAATGGGCCTTTTTGTATGGGGACCGATTTTAAATTCATCCCCAATAATATCTCAATAATACCTTTTAAAGTCTTTGATGATTAAGCCTCTGCAACGGGCAGGATATTTTCAGCATAGGGAATAATATACCCTTTGCCGTTCAGGCATTCAATGTAATTTTTAATAGAGTCAGTATGTTTAAATCCCAATGATTGAGTCTCAGATTTTGATAAATCTGAAATAAGGGTTACATCAAAGCGTTTAAGGATATTCATCACCCTGAATGCGACATACAAAGGCATGTTGAAGTTTTCAGCCAGTTTTATGCCAAGTGTTTCAGGTTCATTTCTAAAGTTTTTTAAAACAGATGCAAAGGTCTCATTTCCCACACCCTGGGAACACCCGGCAACAAATAGAATCTTCCCTTGTTTTTTGACAATATCGGCAGCATTGAAAAGGGCTTTGGTGGATTGATACAATTGTCCGTCTGTTCTGTGTCCCCCGGCAGAAATCAGGGCAAAATCTCCTTTTTTAGGGACATGGATGCAACAGGCCTGGTCAAGTTTTTTACAGCCATCCATAAAGGTTGTGTGCAAAGGGCCGACCGCGGCATGAAAAATATCACCAGTTCCATTTGCGGCAATGGCAATATAGGTGCAGGTTTTATTCGTTAAAAAAAGGTCTGCGGCTTCATTCAGGTCTTCATTAATTGGATTTCCCCAGAGCTTTGCCTGTCTCACCATGGGGTGGGCTGAGCCATCTTTTTTCATGGCAAGAGAGTGATTCTGCTGGATAGCGTCATACCCTGCAATGCCGGGAAATATATATTTTCGGCCACCGCCGAACCCGGCCAGCATATGGTGGAGGATACCGCCGAAGATAATAATATGGTCTGCTTCAACGGCTTCTTTTGTGATATAAACCCGGGTTTTTTTATAGGTTTCACCGATATAAACAAGACGGTCTTGATTCTTATTGGCAGAATTGAGTATTTCAATATTTTGAGCGCAAAAGGTCCCGGCAAGCTGGGAGAACTGGTCCTTATCCATGTCATCATGGGTCCCAATGGCAATGATGATCTTAATATTATTTGTTGAAACACCCAGGTCTAAAAGGGTTTTTACAATTTTAGGCACAAAAATATCCCCCCTGGCCCACAGCCGTGTATTATCCGGTATTATAACAGCGATTTTCTTGTGAAGGATTCCTTGTGGGGTATGGGTTTTTATCCCCTTTGAAATAATGTATTTGATCTGGTCATGGCTTTTTACAGGAACCTCTTTTCCAATAATGATGTCAATTACCTTATTATCAGGGATATCAATATCAAGACAGGTCAGGCCTTTTTCCAATTTAATTTTCATATTTGTTTCAATGCCGAATGAATAAGGGTTAAAGGGTGGATAACCTTGAGTTTGTCATCTAGGTCCAGGTTGCCGGAAAGGTTCATTCTACAGACGGGACAATCAGTGATCCATAATGATGCCTGAACCGCTTTTGCATTTTTGATTTTTTTGTCAACCATTTTTTTAGAAACCTCGGGATATTCATAAAAAAAAGTGCCGCCGCCACCGCAGCATTCATTTACATCAGAAGCTTGTTTGTAATTTACAAAGGCCAGTTTTGATAATAGTTTTTCAGCAAGTGTGTTTGATCCAAAACTATTTCTGGTGTGGCAGGGGGCATGATAGGTAACAGATATTTTGTCTGTGACATTGGGATCAAATTCAAGCAGGTCAAAATGTTGATCAATAAAGGAGAGAGAATCAATGACCTTTGAGGCAATTTTTATGGCTTCCACGCTGCCCTGTTCCTGGTTTTCCATGATCCTGGGGTATTCATTTTTCAATGCTTCTCCGCAGGTGGAACAGTCCACAACAATGGCATCTGCTTCATTGTTTGTTAAGGCATTGATATTGGTGATGATATTTTTTAAAGCCTTGTCAGACGCACCATGAAACAATAAGGGAATAGAACAGCAGGTCTGGTCTTTTGGAATAATAATCTTATATCCAATATGTTTTAAAATTTCAATAAAGGCAAATCCAGTATCCTCATATAAATAATTGGTGGCACACCCGGTAAAGTAAAGAACCGTTCCAATCTGTTTTTTATAGGGAAGGATAATTTCATCGTTGGCGTTTCGAAATGGAGTTGAATTTAATTTTGGAAAATTTTTTAAAGGAATGTTACCAAGTTTAATCGTTTTGGCAACTTTGTCAGGCACAAATTTCTGCCCGGTTCTGGCAAGGCCGGAACCGAATTTTAACCGGTATTCCCGGCCCAGAAGATAAATCAGGCTTTTTATGGCCAAAGTCTCTCCCTGGACGTCTGCCATTTTTTTTCTCATTTCCATGAATTCCGAATAGTGATCAATCCCGGAAGGGCAGCTGGCAGTACATGATCCGCACATCAGGCACTTTGATACGATATCTTTTAACAGGTCCGAAGATGCAAGGGTATTATGATCATAGGCCTTGATCAGCTGAAGTTTTCCCCTGGGAGATGTCTGCTCTTGTTTTAATATTTTATATACGGGGCAGACATTCAGGCATAGTCCGCATTTACCGCAGTTTTGGAGTGGTTTTGGTATCATACAAATTTCCCGGGATTAAGAATCAAATCAGGATCAATGACCCGTTTAATTTTTTTCATGAAATCAATGGAATCCTTATTCATCACAAGGGGAAGAAATTGCGCTTTGGCAAGCCCGATCCCATGTTCTCCGGACAGTGTACCCCCAAGCTCGGCCGCGGCCTGAAAAATTTCAGAAAATGCGCTTTTCACTTTTTCCCATTCAGCTTTATCTTCCTTGTCGGCAGGAATCATGGGATGCATGTTACCATCTCCTGCATGGGCCAGAACGCCGACTTTCAGGCCATATTTGTCTGTAATCTCTATAATTTGACGGATCATTAAAGGTACCTGGCTTACCGGAACGGTCACATCTTCAGTAACAATATCAGGCGCAAGCTTGGCAAACACACCGTAGGCAGACCGCCTTGCTGTCCAGAGGTTTTCCCTTTCAATGTCTGATCTGGCTTCCTGGATATGAATGGCGCCATTTTGCCGGACTTTTTCAATGACCTTGTTCATCTCTTTTTCACAGGCTTCTTTGACCCCGTCAATTTCAATGAGCAGTGATCCCTGGGCATTCCTGTCCAGTCCCAGGTTTGCCGAATCTTCAATGGCATTTAAGGTCAACTTGTCCATGAGTTCCATTGCAACGGGTATGATACCTGAGCCAATAATATCCGTGACGGATTTTGCCGTGTTATCAAGATTATCAAAGGTCACCATCAGGGTTCGTGTTGCCTCGGGCAGCGGCACAACCTTTAAGATCGCCTCCGTGGTAATTCCCATTGTTCCCTCTGATCCGCAGAAAAGAGAAGACAGTCTGTAGCCCGTGACATCTTTGACATTTCTACTGCCGAATCGGACAATGTCACCCGATGCCAGAACCACTTCCATCCCCAGTACATAATCCACGGTAACACCGTATTTCAAACACCTGGGGCCGCCTGCATTCATGGCAATATTTCCTCCAATGGTGGAGGTATTCATGGAGGCAGGGTCAGGCGGATAAAAAAATCTAAAGGGCAAAAGCGCTTTCTGGATATCGGCATTGACAACCCCGGGCTGCACAATAATATATCGGTCACGGGTATTCACTTCTATGATTTTGTCCATTTTTGAAAAACAAAGGACAACCCCCTGTCTTATGGGAATAGACGCACCGCACAGACTTGTGCCGGCACCACGGCCTGTGACGGGTATTTTATATCTTGAAGCGATTTTCAACAGCTCTGATACTTCAGCCGTTGTTTCCGGAAAAAGCACTGCATCGGGCAGGGCCTCTACGACAAAGGCATCATAGGCATAACAGGCCAGCTCTTCGATCCGGTCAAGATACCGGTCTTTTCCCAGGATGTTAATGAATTGGTTTTTTATTTGGATATCCAGCATACAAAGGTTTCCTTAAAATATATAGATACGGAACAGCTTTAAATTAATTCCAATGTGTTTTGTTGTTAATAATCAGGCCAAAATTTTTTATATGATTTCAATAGATTATTAGTTTACTATTTGTCAACTTTTTTTAAATTAAAGTTTGATTTGGATGGAAAGTCTGAAAATTTTTTTACAATGGTTAAACCACGGGATAACCTGAAGGTCACACGTAAATCGGTATTTGGTAAATTTGCCAATGCCGGCATTTTTACCAAATGTTTGCAAATCGATTTTTTAATGAATTTAACGTAACCCAAAATCTGCGTTTTATTCTGCACAGTCTTAAAAAGATTAATATATGGGAGGAAGTCCATATGTAACAGATTATATCCGTCATGGTTGAAGGGGGATATTCCATTTTTTCATATATTTCCATATGGAGGCCCGGCTCAGTTCAACACGTCGTCCGACTTCTGCCTTGTTCCAGTTGCTTTCATGGAGATGATGGAGAAGGATTTCTTTGGTCAATTTTTGGTGTTGGGTGTGTTCAGATTGTGCTTGGAGGCTGTTGTCATTGGATATAGCCATGACAGAGGGAGGTCGAATTTCAAAAGGCAAATCCGAAATATAGATTTCCCGGTCGGAACATAGAACAAAGGCATGATCGATAGCATTGCCCAACTCCCTGATATTCCCCGGCCAAGTGTAATCCATCAAGGCCTTTAATGCAAATTTTGAAATTCCCTTTACATTGGCATTGGATTTTGTATTGTTTATTTTGATAAAATGATTGACCAAAAGTGGTATATCTTCTTTTCGTTTTTTCAGGGGTGGAAGGTAAATGGGGAATACTTTCAACCGGTAATAAAGGTCTTCCCTGAAGGTGCCGGCATA
>JAOZRF010000490.1 GCA_029940245.1 Desulfobacula sp. | reverse complement strand
GACAAACCAACCGTGGCTCTGGCTTTTAAACTGGAAGACGGGCAATATGGTCAGTTGACCTATATCAGGGTCTATCAGGGATGTATTAATAAAGGCGACACATTGGTTAATTCAAGGGATGGGAGAAAATTTCGGGTAGGACGTCTCATCAGAATGCATTCCTCTCAAACAGAAGATGTAGCAGCCATCCCGGCAGGTCACATAGGTGCCATGTTTGGAGTTGACTGCGCTTCCGGCGATACATTTGTATCACCAACAATCAATTACACCATGATTGCCATGCATATCATGGAACCGGTTATCTCTCTTTCCATTATCCCCAGGGACAACAAAGCCCAGATTAACATGTCAAAGGCATTAAACAGGTTTACCAAGGAAGATCCGACATTCAAAACCTATGTGGATCATGAAACCGGTGATACCATCATTCAAGGTATGGGCGAACTCCACCTTGAAGTCTATATTGAGAGAATGAAAAGAGAATATGATGCAGAAGTTGACACAGGCAAACCAAGAGTGGCTTACAGAGAAACCATTACCAGAAAAGCTGTTTTTAACTATACCCATAAAAAACAGACCGGCGGTGCAGGACAATATGGCCGTGTGGCCGGATTTATGGAGCCGCATGATGATGAATTTGAATTTGTTAATAAAGTTACCGGCGGCAGGATTCCCACTCAATATATTCCGGCCTGTAAACAAGGCTTTGAAGGGTGTATGGCTAAAGGCCCCAAACTTGAATTCCCTGTTACGGGCATTAAAATTACCATCGATGATGGCGCCTTTCATGCCGTTGACTCTTCTGAAATGGCTTTTAAAGCTGCAGCAAGGGGTGCTTTTCTTGAGGCATACGCCAAGGCGAAACCGGTTATCAAAGAACCCATCATGAAGGTTGTTATTGAAACGCCTAATGAATTCCAGGGCTCCTGCATGGGCCTGATTAACCAGAGAAGGGGTATTATTCAAGGGTCCCAGGAAGAAGGCGTAATGTCTGTGGTGGAATCCCAGGTCCCATTATCTGATATGTTTGGCTTTTCAACTGTTCTCAGATCTGCTACACAGGGAAAGGCCCAGTTTACAATGGAGTTTTCAACATACAAACAGGTACCGCAATCTATTGCAGAAGAGATTGCCAAAAGAAAACTTGAAGAAAAAACACAAAAAAAATAAGCTATTTATATAAAGAGAGGAAATATGTTAAAAAAAGATCTCATTTCTAAAAGCCCTGTTTCAAAAATAATTGGGAATGAAACCCTGAAACAAGGCAGTTTCGGTGCAGTCCTTTCAAGGGCTGGTGTTGGAAAAACAAGTTTTCTTGTTCAGATCGCGCTGACTCAATTGCTAAGCGATAGAAAGATACTCCATATCAGTCTTGATGATCCCATTGAAAAAATAAACTTAAGGTATACTGATGGATACACAAATCTTGTGGACAGTATCGGTTATGTTGATCCCCAAAAAGCTGTCAGGCTTTGGGAAGACATTAACCTTAATAAGGTTGGAATCAGCTACAACGAATCCACATTTGATACAAAAAAAATAAATGATTATCTTAAAAGCTTTAAAAAAGCAGATCTTGTTTTGCCTTCAACCATGGTTATTGATGGCTTAAATTTTGACAAGGATGTTTCAGGCATCCTTGCAGAACTTGAAGATCTAAATCGTGAATTTTCTATTTTTATCTGGTTCTCCATAAAAACCCACAGAGAAGAAAAATTAAGCCGGGATGGATACCCAGTTCAGCTTGATGCCCATAAAGAAAAGTTTGATAAAGCCATTGATCTTCAGCCAATAGAAGATAAAATAGAAGCTGTGGTTTTAAAAGACGGCGACAAAACCAATCAAAAATATAGACTTGATCCTGCCACCATGATGATTGTTGAAGAATAAATAAACCCTTGTAATTATCCAATCCCAAAAAGCCGTAAGTCTAGCCCAATGACTTACGGCTTTTTTGATTTATCATTTTTCATCCAGAACTTCACGTATCTTTTGGTCAAGATCCTTCATTACAATCGGCTTCAATAAAAAACCCTTAATACCCAGAGATTTTGCTTTTTCTTCAGACATGGTTTCGCTGAACCCTGTGCAAAGCAATATGGGAATATCATGGCGTATTTTAGTCAGTTCAACCGATAATTTATCCCCAGACATATTGGGCATTGCCATATCAGTAATAACCATGTCAAATTTGTCTGGATTTTTCCGAAACGCTTCAAGCGCTTCAAGGCTGCTGGTACGTGAAGTAACCTGATACCCCAAGCGCTCCAGCATCTGTTTTCCCATAGTAAGGATCACTTCTTCATCATCCACAAGAAGAATGTGTTCAGTGCCGCCCTGTATTTCTGCTTTTGAATTGGTTACCTGTTCTTC
>JAOZRF010000091.1 GCA_029940245.1 Desulfobacula sp. | reverse complement strand
GGACAGGATGAATCGGCTTCCAAAATGTAAAGTTATTTTTGAGTGGGCCCTTAGCGTTCATGAGTAAATTAAAAGTCCCAAGTGCCCCAAGCATTGCAGGAAACCCAATTGTTCAACGAGAATTAAAGAGAAATAAGACAATTAGTTGACATGCAATCAATTAAGGACTATTATTATGGTCATTAATTGAAATAAGGACTGTTATTATGGGCTTTAGAGCAAAGAAAAGGGTGCCATTGGCCGCAAAACGTGGTCTTAAAAACCTTGGGCGCGATCTTGAAATGGCTCGACTTCGACGGAGGCTTAAAATGAAGGTTGTAGCAGATCGAGCAGGAATCAGTCGTGAGACTTTGGCCAAAATTCAAAAGGGCGATCCCGGCGTTAGTATCGGCAACTATGCTGCTGCAATTTATGCAATTGGATTGGGTACCGATTGGATGACGCTAGCTAACATTGAAAATGATAGATTAGGAAGAACTCTGGATGAAGATCGAATACCTAAACGTGCAAGAGATTAAACGCGAGGTAAAAAAATGAATAAACATATAGTTGTTCATATTGAGTTGTCCGGTAAAACTTACCCGGTCGGTAACCTCTGGATATCAGAACGGAACGGACAGGAGAGTACTTCATTTGAATATTTTCCGGAATGGACTTCATCTAAGGTTGCATTTTCTTTAGAGCCGGCGCTACATTTGGGTGCTGGTAAGTATCATAAGGATAAGCGGCTTTTTGGATCAATCGGTGATTCTGCTCCGGATCGTTGGGGAACCCTTTTAATGCTGCGTCAGGAAGCCAGGCTGGCTAAAATTGAGGAACGGCATGTCAAGACTTTAAATATGTCAGATTTCTTGCTCATGGTAAATGATTATACCAGGCAGGGTGCATTACGTTTTTCCAAGAACCAGGATGGGTCTATTTTTTTTACAACATATTCAGAGGATCATATCCCCCCACTGGTAAACCTTCGAAGCCTTCTTGAGGCATCAAATAGGCTTATTGAGGGCAACGAGTTGCCTCAAGATGTCAAAGATCTCTTTGAACCTGGTTCATCTTTAGGAGGTGCTCGTCCTAAGGCTGTTGTTTTGGCCCCAGACAACACTTTGTTGATTGCTAAATTTCCAAGTCCGGATGATGATTGGGATGTTGAGGCCTGGGAATATTTGTCACTAACTATGGCGAAAAGATCCGGGATCAATACACCGGATTTTAAACTCAAGAAAGTGATGGGTAAAAATATTTTGCTTTTAAAAAGATTTGATCGTGATGAAAATCAGTTTCGAATTCCTTTCTTATCAGCCATGAGTATGTTGGATGCCTCAGATGGTAAACAAGAAGAGCTTGCAAGCTACCTTGATATTGCCGAAGCCTTAATGGAGTACGGAGCAAGCGCCTCTGAAGATCTAAGAGAGCTGTGGCGTAGAATTGTTCTGAATGTTTTAATCTCTAACGTTGATGACCATTTAAGAAATCATGCTTTCCTGTACGATGGTAAAGATGGTTGGCGATTGTCTCCGATTTATGATCTGGAACCTACGCCTGTAGAAGTAAAATCTCGTTTTTTAAGAACGAGCATTGACGGAAAAGACCAAACGGCTTCATTGGAACTGGCCTTTGAAGTAGCAGAGTATTTTGATTTTGATCCGGCTGAGGCTCGAAAAGAAGCCAAAAAAATAGCAGATGCCGTCAAGTATTGGGATCAGGATGCTGCCAGTATAGGATTACCCAAAAACGAAATCGATAGAATGCACTCAGCTTTTGAACATGAAGATCTTAAACTCGCCTTGAAAGATACTGTGGTCAGAATAAATTCTCAATTTGAGTAATTGTATTCTCAATATTAAAATTATCTGTTTTTTTATTGAAGTGATTTGATTTTTCACAAGTTTTATTTAGCCTTATACGTCTTTGATATCTATAAATAATTCTTTTAAAACATTTTGTGCATCTTTAAATTTGTATTTTCTAAGTAAGGTTTCAAGATTTTTCAGTTTCTCAATAAATTTTTCGTAGGATAGGAAGACGCTTTTTGTCAAAGTAGGCTTGAAAGATATGAAAAAATTTCAAAATGAAGCTGATTGTGATCATAGCTCGCCGGTAATCCCTCAACCCAATTTTAAAAAAAATCAATACCATTCATCGAAAACCGGAATCCGGGAGTCTGTATCATCGCAGACCAATCATTCTATCGGTTCAAAGCCTGACAACACGCCATATATCCAGGCCAGGCATGCCTTTTGATAATTTGATCAATCATAACATCCATTAAAAAATTGTTATTTGGCCATTTTGCCAACCCTGGCATTTTGGCCAAATAGGTAGGCACTGTTTATAAAATTCTGTGATTGCCAATTGATAGGCTTTTCCGGATTTAAATAGACCTGCGGGTTATCCTCTGTTAATCAGGGTGTTTTAAATAGATCAGTACTCAGATATCTTTCCCCCGTGTCCGGGATGATAAACACAATGATTTTGCCCTTGTTTTCAGGACGTATGGCAATTGTTTTTGCCGCATGAAAGGCAGCACCCGATGAAATACCACAAAGGATGCCTTCTTGTCTGGCAAGATCTTTTGCCCCTTGAAAGGCTTCTTCATTTTCAACTAGAATGATTTCATCGAGAATATCTACATTTAGATTTTCAGGGATAAAACCTGCACCAATGCCCTGAATTTTGTGGGGACCGGGATTGCCGCCGGAGATGACAGGCGAATCAACAGGTTCCACTGCCACGGTTTTTAAATCTGGATTTTTTTCTTTCAATACTTCTGATACCCCTGTAATGGTGCCGCCCGTACCCACTCCCGCGACAAAGATATCAATAGTGCCATTTGTATCCTTCCAGATTTCCAGAGCAGTGGTTTTTCGATGGATTTCAGGGTTGGCAGGATTGGAAAACTGATCCGGCATAAATGCATTGGGTGTTTCCTTAACAATTTTTTTTGCTTCTTCAATGGCCCCTTTCATGCCTTTTGAGCCTGGGGTTAGAACAATAGTGGCCCCAAGATGTTTCAACAGTTGCCGTCTTTCAATGCTCATGGTTTCCGGCATGGTTAAAATCAGTTTCAGCCCTTTGACCCTGGCCACAAAGGCAAGAGCAATACCTGTATTGCCGCTGGTGGGTTCTACAAGGGTGGATTCTGAATTAATTTTTCCTGTCTTAAAGGCATCTTCAATCATGGCAAGGCCGATTCTATCCTTAACGCTGGAGCCAGGGTTAAAAAATTCAGTTTTCCCATAAATCATTGCCCCGGTTTCAAGGCTTGCGGATCGGATATATACCAATGGGGTATTGCCACAGGTCTTTGTAATATCATGCCTGGTATTCATGTTTCAGCTCCTTTTTAGATTCTTGATATTTGTAAACAAGGCCGGGAGACTCCATAAATACTTTTGTGTCCGGTGGAACGGAATTGGTAAGCCAGACATTTCCCCCCACAACGGACCTGGCACCAATAATAGTTTCGCCTCCCAGAATGGTGGCGCCTGAATAGATAACGACATCATCCTCAATGGTGGGGTGCCGCTTTGCCCCTCTGAGTTTTTCTCCGGCATTCGGGGGAAGAGACAGGGCTCCTATGGTAACATTCTGGTACACCCTGACATTATAGCCCACCACGCTGGTTTCACCCACAACAATACCGGTTCCATGATCAATGACAAATCTTCCTCCTATTGTTGCACCCGGGTGGATATCGATCCCGGTCAGGCTATGGGCATGTTCCGTCATTATTCTCGGCAACTGGGGTACACCCAGGTTGAATAGGATGTTGGCAATCCTGTAAACAGTGATGGCAAATAGTCCGGGATAAGAAAAAATTATTTCATCGTGACTTTTTGCCGCAGGATCGCCCTCATAAGCTCCTTTTACATCCTCGGCCAGAGATATACGAAGCTCAGGAATGGCCTGGATCACTTTCAGGGCAGTTTTGTTGCCTTTTTTTTCACATTCTGAGCATGCCTGACCATACCTCAGACAGTCATGTCTCAGCACATGAATAATTTGTTCTGACAGGATATCATAGAGCTGTGAAACAGCCTGGCCCATATTATAGACAAGATTTGCCCCATCAATTTTTTCACCTGAAAAATAGCCGGGGAAAAGAATTTCCCTGAATTTATCAATCATTTCTTTTACGCTTGTTGAAAAATGAATGGGTTCATCCCCGATATGGGCAAAACATCTCTCATCATCCATGGATGTAAGAATGGTATTGATGACATCTGGTAATTCTTTTCGATACTCGGACGCATTGTCTCTTTCAGTGCGACAGGTATTATTTAAAATACAATTATTCATTGGTCTTAAATCCCTTCTTCTGCTTTAAAAAAATGGTTAAAAACTTTGCAGACTCTGCATTCTTCCATTTTATCTTCCCATGAATCGTAGGCTTTTCCACTACAGTTGGTTCCATTAATAAACCAGCATAAATCGCCTGAATTAAATTCCCAGGCAGGGCATTTTTTAAGTTTTTTTTCCGGACACTTCTGGATATCCCAGCATTTTTCCAAAGGTGTATCAATGTTCAGAATAGTCCGGGAAAGCAGGAAAAGTAATTGCCGCTCAACATGATGGGGTATTTTGCGCCAGCCTTGTTCATAGCTGTGGATTGCTTTGATAGAGACTCCAAGAAGCTGTGCGATATCTTTTTGGGTCTTGTTCAACCTTGTTCTGATGTTTTTAAATGTCTTGCTTTCCATTATTGCATGTCTTTAAATTAAAGAAGTATTATTTATTATAATTTGGTTTAATCAAAATATACCACAGAGTGGGAGTTGTCAATGGGAAACCATGTATTCTTTGAATAGGCTGTGAAAAAAATGCGAGATCTGCTTGACGCTATATTTTATTGTATTACTTTGTGTAATAATTTATAAAAAATAATAAGAAAGGTGTTTTATGAAACTTGATAAATTAACGATTAAATCACAGGAACTTTTCCAGTCAGCGCATGATATGGCCCAAAAGTATGGGAACCAGTCCATTGAGCCGGTCCATTTTTTAAAGGCCCTGATTGAGGATGACCAGGGAATTGTTTTTTCAATATTAAAAAAGATTGGTGTCCGGATGGATGTCTTGAAAAAAGATATTCAGACAGGTATTGAAAAACTTGTAACCGTCTCGGGCGGATCAAACATTTATCTTTCCCAGGCAGGAAAGCAGGTATTGGATCAATCATTTTCAGAAGCCGGGAAGATGAAGGACCAGTATGTGAGTCTGGAGCATATTCTTCTTGCCCTTGCCACAATGAAAGGTGAAGCCTCTCATATTCTGAAACAAAATAGTGTCACCAGAGAAGCCATTCTCACTGTGTTAAAGGATATCCGGGGAAACCAGACTGTGACAGACCGGAATCCGGAAGAAAAATACCAGGCCCTTGAAAAATTCGGGAGGGATTTAACTAAGCTTGCCCGGGATGGGAAGCTTGATCCGGTCATTGGAAGGGATGAAGAAATCAGGCGGATTGTTCAGGTTCTGTCAAGGCGGCGGAAAAATAACCCGGTACTGATTGGTGAACCCGGAGTTGGTAAAACAGCCATTGTGGAAGGACTGGCCCAGAGAATTATTGAAGGGGATGTATCAGATACATTGAAAAACAGACGGGTAATTGCCCTTGATATGGGGGCCCTGGTTGCCGGGGCAAAGTTTAGAGGTGAGTTTGAAGAGCGGCTCAAGGCCGTATTAAAAGAAGTAGAAGCTGCAGAAGGTGAAGTGGTACTGTTTATTGATGAGTTGCATACCGTTGTCGGAGCAGGTGCTGTAGAAGGGTCTGTGGATGCCTCCAATATGCTGAAGCCTGCCTTAGCCCGTGGGACCTTAAGATGTGTTGGTGCCACCACACTGAATGAGTATCGAAAGTATATTGAAAAGGATGCTGCCCTTGAGAGGCGCTTTCAGCCGGTTTTTGCAAAAGAACCCACGGTGGAGGATACCATCTCCATTTTAAGGGGATTGAAAGAAAAATATGAGGTTCACCATGGCATACGGATAAAGGACTCGGCCCTTGTGGCTGCTGCCACCCTGTCCAACCGGTATATTGCAGACCGGTTTCTGCCGGACAAGGCCGTGGACCTGATTGACGAATGTGCCTCCCGCCTGAGGATAGAGATTGACTCCATGCCAAGGGCCATTGATGAGATCACAAGAAAAATCACCCAGGCCCAGATTGAACGACAGGCACTGCTCAAGGAGAAAGACAGGACGTCCAGAGAGCGGCTTGAAAAACTTGAGAAGGATATTGCGGTTATGAAAGAGGAAGTTGCCCCTTTAAAACTTCACTGGGACAGTGAAAAAAAGCTTATTCAACAGATCAGCGGCATCCGGGAGAATATTGACAAGTTTCAGACCCAGGCCCACGTAGCAGAACGTAATGGAGACCTGGAAGCGGTGGCCAAGATCAGATACGGCACCATCGCACAATTGCAAAGGGATCTTGAAATCAAAAAACAGACTCTCAACGACTTCCAGCAGGACAAAAGAATGCTCAAAGAGGATGTGGAAGAATCAGATATAGCAGAAGTGGTGTCCTCCTGGACGGGGATCCCAGTATCTAAAATGCTCCAGGGGGAGCAGGAAAAACTGACCCTTATGGAAGATGTAATTAAAAAAAGGGTCATAGGACAGCAAAAAGCCATTGATGCCGTATCCAATGCAGTCAGACGAGCCAGATCAGGACTTCAACCTGAAGACCGTCCCATCGGCACTTTTATTTTCATGGGCCCCACAGGGGTTGGAAAGACCGAACTTGCAAAAGCCCTTGCCCAATTTATCTTTGACAGCGATCAAGCCATGATCCGGGTGGATATGTCGGAATACATGGAAAAGCATTCTGTGGCAAGGCTAATCGGGGCACCCCCGGGATATGTGGGGTATGATGAAGGCGGTTTTTTAACAGAGGCTGTCAGAAGACGTCCTTATTCCGTGATCCTGTTTGATGAGATTGAAAAAGCGCATCAGGACGTCTTTAATGTGCTTCTCCAGGTTCTGGATGATGGCAGGATGACAGATGGCCACGGCAGAACAGTAAATTTTAGAAATACCATCATTATCATGACATCCAATGTAGGGTCCAGATTACTACAGGATTTAGGAATTAATGGGCTTGAGGATGATAATGTCCAGAAGGAGATTGCCCATGCACTCAAAGAGGTGTTCAGGCCTGAATTTTTGAACCGGATTGATGAAATCATCACCTTTCATGCGCTGACAATTGAGAATATAAAACAGATTGCCGCCATCCAGATCGAAAAACTCAATCAGCGGCTCAAGTCCCGGAACCTGAAGATCCGCCTGGATGACAACGCAATGGAACATCTGGCACAAAAGGGATATGACCCCACCTTTGGCGCTCGTCCCTTAAAACGGGTCATCCAGCAGGAGATTGAAAATCCCTTGTCCATGGCGATCCTAAAAGGAGATTTTGGGGAAGGATCGACTATTCATTTTATCCAAAAAAGCGATGGGTCAGGGTTGATATTGAAGAGCTGAAAATTGCTCAGGGACCACTCAAAAATAACTTTATACCATTTTCTTTACCTGTTCCATAAATTTATGGAACAGGTCCCGGATGGTGGCAGGATGCGATTTCATCCCTTCCATTATTCGCTGAGTTCAAGCCATTCAAACCAGATGGGATAATGTTTCTTATACCATATCAGGATATGTCTGAGCATTTTCTGTTCCTTTTCTGAAATGGTTGCCTTGGGGATTTTATTAAATTTTAGAATAACCTTGTCTCCAAAATATTCCAGCGCATCCGTGCAAAGGGTTTGAAGCTCGTTTCTGATTCTGCCTGAATCTGAAATTTTAACCGCCCTGGCCATAAAATCCTCTCCCTTTAAAAACCGGTTCAGAAGCGGAGTAAAAACAAGCTTGCTTTCACCAAAGGTTTCAAGCAGTTTAAGGGCAAAGGTTATTTTTTTGTCTGCATTCTCCGTGGTCATTCGAACCGTGACGGAATAGGTATCATCTGAAATCTGGCTGACACCGGGAAATCCTGAATACGGATCAGGGAGCATATATCCTGATGTGGCAAGTGCACGCCATTTTTTTTCAGCAATCAGGTCATCTGCCGTCAGGGTTTTTTTCTTTAATGGGATTCCTGCGTCGCGGGCCTGCAGGATGCTCTCCCGGTAGGTTTCAACCATGGCATCATCAATATCCGCATTAAAGATCTCATCTTTAAGGCGCAGGGCAAAATCATCGGCATCCGGATCAAGTTTCATGCTGGCGGCATCTTTATCAAAGCTTAAGATAAATTTTGACGACAATATGGCAAGGGAGACATCAATATCAAGAATAGAGCAAAGGCTTGCTGCCTGGATTGCTTCAGCAGATGCAGCATATCCGTCGACAATAAAAAGATGGATATCATTGTTTTCATTTTCCCAGGTCTTTACGGAAAAGGTTGGTGCATAAGTTCCTGAATCAGTGAAGGGATGAAAGCCCGTGGGCAGGGTCCAGCTTTTATCCACAAGATGAACACCTTGTTCCTGCCAGTCTTCCCATAATTTTCCGATTCTGGCCTCCCTGTTTTTCCCCTGGAGTGTCCATACATGGATATGATTGGATTGAATCCCGGGATAGGTCATTTTTATAGCTTCGACCACTTTTTTTCTGGGAGTAAAATAATTGACCAGTAAAGAGTCATCAGCCGCTTTTTTAATCACAGCTTTTGGTAAAATAAGGGTTCCGACATAGCCTTCATACTGATCAGTAATGGCCAGAGGTTGATCAAACAGATGGAAAACAGTTAAAGGGCCTGTCTTTTCACCTTTGGCAAACCTGGAAGTATTTTCAAGGGTATCAATGGCAGCACCCCAGACCGTGATATCCTTGAGAGCAATCGCGTGCCTGAAATCTTCCCAAGTATAGGTTTTATCATTAATCAGTTTATGCACACAGTTTTCCAGAAATTTGGCCACTTCAGGCCTTGCATAGATTCTTCCAAATCCTAAAAGAGGGTTGGC
>JAOZRF010000090.1:2334-8994 GCA_029940245.1 Desulfobacula sp. | reverse complement strand
ACCGCCATTTGATGATAAAATTTTACGACAGGCCATAGCCACCCTTATTGACAAGGAATTCATCATTACAAGAATTCTTCAAAATTATGGTTCATCCATGCGTTCTATTATACCATCCGGCAACATCTTCTGGCACAATCCCAATGTTCGTCAATATGGTCTGGGGTTAAACAATGAAGAACGATTCAAAACAGCATACGAGCTTCTTAAAAACGCAGGTTATACCTGGGATAAAGAACCTGTGATATCTGAGAATGGCATTGCTGAGGGGCAAGGGATACGTCTTCCCGATGGAAATCCAATGGAAAATTTTGTAATCCTCACACCTCCTGCTGATTATGACCCAAAAAGAGCCTTTGCCGGTATGATGATCCAGGAATGGATCAGAAAAATGGGCATGCCGGCCTTTGCAAGGCCCATGTCCTTTAACTCACTATTAGACAGGGTAAAAGGGAAACATGATTTTGATGCCTTTATTTTAGGCTATGGCAAGCTCAATCTTGATCCGGATTATCTAAGGGCTTTTTTCTATTCAAAATATGATAAACCCAGGGGATGGAACATGAGCGGATACAACAATCCTGGTTTTGATAAACTTGCTAAAAAACAGCGAAGTATTATTGATGAAGAAGAACGGAAAAAATTGATCTGGAAAATGCAGGCAATTCTTATGGAGGATATCCCGTATATCCCTTTATATAATCCCCATATTTTAGAAGCTGTTTCCAAAAAAAGGTTTAAAGGATGGGTGGAAGAAGTAAACGGTATAGGCAATATCTGGTCGCTTTGCATGGTAAAGAAAAATAATGGTAAAGAAAAATAATTAATATTCTAACAACATGGATTAAGATAAATGAAAACTAAAAAATTTATTTTCAATAAATTAATTGAAATAACCATACTTTTCTTTATTATTCTCACTATTTTATTCTTTCTTTTCAGGGCAGCTCCCGGGGATCCTATTACAAGGATGGTGGATCCAAATCTGACACCCGAGGATATCCAGCATCTCATCGCACAGATGGGGCTTGATCAGCCCGCGTGGAAACAATACATCATTTATATCAAAAATTTTTTTACGGGCAACTTAGGCCATTCTTTTCATTATGGGGCGCCTGTCAGCAGCATCATTTTGAACAGGATGCCCTGCACCATTCTTCTTTTTACCACATCCACACTTTTAGCCGCATTTGTGGGAGTGTTTTTAGGTAAAATTGCAGCCTGGAAAAAAGGATCAAGGCTTGATAATTTTTTATCGATCGGTGCTCTTCTCTGCCATACGCTTTTTATCCCATGGTTTGCCCTGCTTGTTTTATGGATTCTTGCCTATAAGGTTGGCTGGTTTCCTCTGGGCGGAATAATTTCACCGGAATTATGGATCTGGGATACATCTATTTTTATCAAAGTTCTGGATGTATTGCACCATATGTTTTTACCTTTATTAACACTTTTTATTATTCATCTGGGCAGCTACCTTTTACTCATGCGATCCAGTATGCTGGGTGTAATAAAAGAAGAATATATTATTACGGCAAGGGCAAAAGGCCTTTCCGACAAGGTAATCCGAGATAAACACGCGGCCCGGAATGCGGCTTTGCCCGTAATTACCAGCGTGGGCTTAAGTCTTGCTTTTTCCATAAATGGCGGAGCTTTAACAGAACAGATTTTCACCTGGCCAGGCATAGGCCGCGAGCTTATTTTTGCGGTAAGCAACAATGACTATCCTCTGGCCCAGGCATGTTTTTTACTGATAACGGCTGTGGTGCTTATCGCCAACCTGATTGTGGATCTTTTGTATGCATATATGGACCCGAGGATCAAATACTGATGAAAAACACAAAAAATAGACCCGAAAATAAAAATCATTATGTCGAAAGATTTACAAAGGGCTGGGCCATATATATAAAAAACCCCATGGGTAAAGCAGGCCTTATTATTTTATTGATTTTCATGCTCATGGCCATTGCAAGCTTTTTTGTTCCGCTTTTAGGCCCGGTTTATGACCCCATGACCGGTGCGGATCCAAACATAACATATTCAACCGGCCCCAGTTTTCAACACTGGCTTGGAACGGATTTTATTGGCCGGGATCTTTTTGTGCAGCTTCTGGAAGGAGCGAAAGTTGCGTTCATTGTCGGTCTTTCCTGTGCCTTCATCAGTGTTGTTCTGGGTACAGCCATCGGTATGATATCAGGGTATGCCGGCGGAATTATTGACACTTTGCTGATGAGAGTTGCCGACATATTCATGGTCCTGCCTTCCCTTGTCATTCTTCTGATTCTGGCATCCTTGTGGGAGTTGAGTATCTGGGTCATTATTTTTATCATTGCCATAATGAGATGGCCATCCGTATCAAGAATTATCCGTTCCCAGACCCTGTCTTTGAAATCAAGGCCCTTTATTGAAGCCTCCAGGGTTGCAGGCGCATCAAATTTCAGAATCATTTTTAAACATATTATGCCCAATGTTCTTCCCCTGGCATTCCTGTATATGACATTCAGGGTGACATCAGCCATACTGGTAGAAGCAGCTCTGTCTTTCCTTGGATTTGGCGATCCGGGACAGGTTAGCTGGGGCATGATGCTTCAATGGGTTTGGAGTTCAGGCCATATGTTCCAGGCACCATACTGGCTTTTGCCCCCGGGTATCTGCATATCTTTGCTGACCCTTTCATTTTACATGCTGGGACGCGCAATGGACGAAGTTCTTGATCCAAGGCTCAGGAAGGAAGGAGAGGGAGAATAAATGGCATTACTCAGGGTTGAAAATTTAAGTGTCGGATATAAAAGCAAACACGGCCTTATTCATGCCGTCAATAACATCTCTTTTTCAATAGAGAAAGGCCGATCTTTGGGATTTGTCGGAGAATCAGGATGTGGCAAAACCACACTTGGAATGACACTTATGGGTCTTTTGCCTGAAAATGCATCTATTTTACAGGGTGACATATTTTTTAATGACGATAACCTTGCAGGTTTTAATGATGAAAAATGGAGAACCTTTAGAGGCAAAGAAATATCCATGATATTCCAGGCTGCCATGAATGCATTGAATCCAGTCATCCGGGTTGATGAACAGATTGCAGAAGTTATAGCAATCCATAATCCCCAGATGCCCAGAACACAGGTTTTTGATCAGGTGAAAAAAATATTCGACCTGGTTGAAATTCCTGAAGATCGGTTAAGGGATTTTCCCCATCAATACAGTGGCGGTATGAAACAAAGAGCCATTATTGCCATGGCGCTTGCATGCGCCCCGAAACTGATCATAGCAGATGAACCCACAACAGCTCTGGATGTAATTGTTCAGGATCAGATCCTTAAAGAAATCAAAAAAATTCAAACCGCCTTGAATACCAGTTTGATTTTTATTTCCCATGATATTGCAGTGGTTGCAGATGTCTGCAGGGACATCTGTGTGATGTATGGCGGGCAGATAGTGGAAAAAGGCAATAGAGAAGAAGTGTTTCAATCTCCACGACACCCTTACACCAGATCTTTACTGGAATCATTCCTGACTTTGGACTCAAATGGAGATATCAAGGTACCTGAGATACGTGAGTCTCCTGATTTGATTACAATAACCGGAGGATGCAGCTTTGCAGCCTCTTGCAAAAAAAAATGTGAAAAATGTGAAAACCGGAATCCCGGGTGGGTGAATCTTTCTTCAACACATCAGGCTCTTTGTTTTGAAGAGGTAATACATAAGGACTAAAATGACTGAGGAACAAAATAACCAAACGCCCATCATTGAATTAAATGGCGTGACAAAGGAATATAGCTCAAAAAAAAACTTTTTATCAAAAGGCGAGGCCAGTATTATTGCCCTGAATAATATAAGCCTGGCAATACAGAAAAAAGAAATTTTTGGCCTTGTCGGCCAGAGCGGCAGCGGTAAAACAACAATAGGAAGGATTCTGGTAAAGCTTGAAGAACCAACCAAGGGGATCATAAAGCTTAATGGCAAACCCACAAACAACCTTAAAGGAAGGTTACTGAAAAACTATAGATCAAAGGTTCAGATGATTTTTCAGGACCCTTATCAATCCTTGAATCCGCATCTTTCCATTGCTGAAACCATTATAGAACCCCTGGTCGTCAACAGGATCGGCAACACGGCCACCCGGCGCGAAAAAGTGATTGAAACCCTGGAAATCGTGGGCCTGTCTCCCGGACAGGAGTTTTTTCACAGGTATCCCCACCAGTTAAGCGGTGGACAGCGGCAACGGGTTGCCGTGGCACGGGCGATTATTCTGGATCCGGAATTTATTGTGGCAGATGAGCCAACCTCAATGATGGATGCCACCATTGCCATCCAGCTTTTCCAATTATTGCTGGATATTCGTAAAAAATTTAAAATGACCTTTCTTTTTATCACGCACAACCTGGCTGCAGCAAAATACCTGTGTGATCGGATTGCGGTAATTAACAACGGGGTTATTGTTGAAACCGGAATCGCAGACAAGGTTATTAAAAATCCTCAAAATGCCTACACCAAAAAACTGATCCTGGCACAACCCGGGTTTAATTTTAAAAATTAATTATCAATCTTAAAAAAAACAAAAAAATGGATATATCAACATGAAAGATACCTTGTTTATTCAATTTTATAATAAAACAAAAAGTGGCTGGTTTGACCTTTGCAATGGATTTTCAGATACCTGGGATCTGTGTAAAAGCAAAGGAGATTTTTACTGGATGCAGCATGAGCAGGACAATGACAAGTGGTATAAGGAAGAAACCTATCAGGATATTGCCCTTCCCATACAAAAAGGAACCATCTATGTCAGTGCCAGTTATATCAACCACTTATATCAGGCCTATATATGGTCACTCCAATATCCTGATATCCGCTTCATTGTTGGCGGACCTGTGGCTTCTGAACGAAGCATCGGCAACAACCAATGGAATTCCGTTCACTTTAAGGTTGAAAAACAACTGCCGCCCAATCTGACACTCACAGGGCAAAGCGTTGAAAGTCTCTTCAAGGTACCAGAGTTTTCAGGGAAGTGGAAACTTGAAATTCCAGAATCCGTGCCTGAAAACAGCAAAATTTATTTTTCCTATACCCTTGAAAATCAATGCTATTGGAAAAAATGCCCGTTCTGCTCCATTGCCCAGCATTGTTTGGAACATTTCAGAAAACGCAGAAATCTTGACCTTGAATTCAAAGACCTTGACTTTAAGGGGCACAAAATTGTCCGTCTCAACACAGGCTCTATTACCCCGGAGCACATAAAGGCGATTCTTCCGAACCTGCCCATTAGGGATGATATTGAATACAGGTTCTTTATGCGGGCAGCTAAAGCCGAGACCAATGCCTTAAAATATGTGGTTAACAACTTTGACAAAAAATTACCAGAATGCACATTGGGATTTGGTATTGAATTTCCCTCGGATCGAATGTGGAAATATTTAAACAAGGGCACTATAATGAGTGAGGTTCTTGAAACCCTTGAATTTTGCATGCAAATCGGTTTCAAGGTCAATGCCAATATTATTCTTGGCTGGAACAATCTTACAGACCAGGACTTAAAGGATCTGGAAGGATTTATGGACCGTCTTTCAGGCAATACAGTCACAACGATGCAGCTGAGATGGCTGTTTGCCCATCCATACACGAAAATATATGACACCTATGACGGAGTTGAGGACACCATTCACCTGGGACCATTTAACTGTGGATTTAATGTAAAGGTGAATAAAGGGCAAAAAAAATTGAACCTTGCGGCAGCCAAAATCATCAAGGAAAAATGTGATCTTAAGCACATCAAACTGGAAGGCTATAAAAACTTGAAAAAAGGCCGGCTTTAACAAAATTTTACATTCACCCATCCGGGCCATGGGTTGGGAATTTAAACAATGGAGAAGAATACATATGAAAGAGTTTGACCTGGAAGGAAAAGTTGCGGTTATCACGGGAGCCAGCAGAGGGATTGGCCTTGCCATTGCACAGAAACTTGCCCAATACGGGGCACAATGTATTCTGGTGAGCCGGAAGATTGAACCTCTGGAATCTGCCGCTGCCGGAATCAGGGAAAAGGGGCAAAGCGCAGAGGCTATGGCCTGTCATACTGGTCACCCTGATCAGATCAAGGCCATGTATGAAAAAATAATGGAAAAATACGGGGCAGTGGATATCCTGGTGAACAATGCCGCTACCAATCCCCATTTTGGTGAAATGCTCACGGCAGATGAAGAAATCTGGGACAAGACCTTGGATGTAAACTTGAAAGGCCCTTTTTTCATGATCAAATATGCCGTTCCCATGATGAAAGGCAAAGGTGCCATTGTGAATGTATCTTCTGTAAATGCCATAAAACCCGGGTTGTTCCAGGGAGTATACTCAGCCACCAAGGCAGCGCTGCTGAACATGACCCAGGCCCTGGCAAGTGAATTGGCTCCAAAAGGAATCCGGGTCAATGCACTTTTACCAGGACTTACAGATACCCGGTTTGCCAGCGCCATCATCTCTTCTGAAGAGATCTGCAAGTATGCTTTGGATCAGATTCCCATGGGTCGCTATGCAGCACCTGAAGAAATGGCCGGAGCCGTGCTTTATCTGGTTTCTGATGCTGCCTCGTTCACCACTGGTGCAAGCCTCATTTGCGACGGTGGCATGCTGATATAATCATTTTCAAGGCCTGTTGCTCTACTTCTT
>JAOZRF010000090.1:0-2234 GCA_029940245.1 Desulfobacula sp. | reverse complement strand
TGGAAAAATGGCCGGGATGAATTTATAAATTTCCTTTTAAGCCGATATCCTGGGCCACAGGCTGCATTCCCAATATGACCTGCGTAATCAATTCGGGAAGATCCATGTCCAGAAAATCAGCACCTTTAAGGATCACCTGTCTGTCAATGGCTGCGGCAAAACGTTTGTCTTTAAACTTTTTTTGTACTGATTTTGCCTTGATATCAAGAATGCTTTTTGACGGTCTGACAAGGGCGGCACTTGCCACAAGGCCTGTGAGTTCATCAATGGCATAGAGTGTTTTTTCAAGATTGGTTTCAGGTTTCACATCCGTACAGATGCCAAAACCATGACTGATAACGGCACGGATATAGTCCTCAGGCCAATGGTGTTCTTTGAATAATTCAACACATTTATGACAATGTTCTTCAGGGAACATTTCATAATCAAGGTCGTGCACCAAGCCTATGACCCGCCATTTTTCTTCATCTTCATTAAACCTGCGGGCAAAATGCCCCATGACAGCTTCAACACAAAGGGCATGGCGTATTAAGCCTTGTTTTTTATTGTATTTTTTTAATAATGTGAATGCATCTTCTCTGGTCGGGACAAATGGTGTCATGATAAATCCTTTAATTATAGGGAAACAAAATTAATTGATAATGCCCGTATTAATCAATTACAATAATAACCCGGCATTCTTTTAAAAATCCGTGACGTTCTGTTCTTTTTTCCAGCAGGTGGTAATCCGACATGCTGATAACAATGGCTGTATTGGGTTTACCTTCCTTACGTAATCCCTTGAAAATCAGTGGATGGTTGCCAATCCTTTTGTCCTTTAATGCCTGATCCATATTGCAAAGATATTTGCATACCCCGTTTTGAACGGCAAAGTCTCTGCTGATAAAAGCAGAAGAATATATATCATGACCCTGTTCGCTGACAATCACAGGATTCAGTACAGGTTCCACCCCTAACCCTTTTGCATCGATGATCAAACCCGAAAAGAGAGGTTCCGTGATTGCTTCAATATCTTTTTTTTGAAGTATTTCCGGATTAATTTTAGATATCTGTCGAATTTCTTCCGGCAATATCAATTGCAAAAACCCGCCAAACATACTGGTTTCAATCATAATTTCCACAGAAAGAGCCGAGGTATAATATTGTTTTGAAATGACGGCATCCCCTGCAGTTTTTTCAATGCCCGCTAAAATGATATCATTTTTAGATGCATAATCCTCAACGCTTAATGACGGATTAATTTTTATTTGTTTTAAAATTTCCATGAGCTGACGGTTGGCATCTGCCCTGGCCAATCCGGGAACCAACTCATAAGAGGTTTCATTGTTATCTTTGGGAGATGCTTTACCAATGGCTGAAATATTTCCGGTTGTCCAGTTTACAGCTCCACTTTCAAATTGGGTAATGCAAAAGTCCATGGTTTGATCCTGATTTGCCATGCAGGGGCAGGCCATAAAAAGACAGAATAGGGCAATGATCAGAATAGATATCAGCCATTTTTTGTTTTGCGTCATCTTTTTTTCCCAGGGCTAATTTTTTAAAAAATTAAATTCAATAAAATTAACTATCTGATTAATATCTTCAAGCCCAAATATCGGAACATCAGGTTTATAATCTGAATCTGTAACAAAGGCGATCAGATTTTCATCTTTCATACAAAGGGGTTCTTTGTGCACACTTTGAGTCCTGAAAACTTCGATTTTGGGAAGATTCTGCTTTTTAAAGCCTTCTGCTAAAATAATATCCATATCAGACAGATAAGATTGCATTTTTTCAATATAATTTGTTGTGTCATCTTTAATCATGGCAATTTTATTTTCAGTAATAACAAGGGTGGCACCGGCACCGGCTTTCCTGTGACGAAAACTGTCTTTTCCTTCTTTGTCCATTTCAAATCCGTCATGGGCATGCTTTACAGTTCCTATTTTGTATCCTTTGTCTATCAAAAGGGCAATCAATTTTTCTAGAAGAGTGGTTTTTCCAGAGTTGGATTTTCCAACAATGGCGATTATTTTTGTTTTCATGTGTATATTTTGTAACCTCATATTAAATTTTGACTAAAAATAGTGTCCAAAACAAAGAAAGTCAAATCAGGGAAAAGTTAGCATATACCATTTCAGACAAATATAGGATATGATTTTTTTGGGTGAAGCGCTGTTTTATGCAAGAGTTGTATTTTGCTTATTATTAGTTTACATTATTTTGAGTGGGGTCAGGCTTGCATTATTGCATTT
>JAOZRF010000489.1 GCA_029940245.1 Desulfobacula sp. | reverse complement strand
TAATAGAGCAAGCAGAACAATTTGATTTGTCTGTATTACCAAAATACGCTCAAAAGGAGCTTTATGACTTTTATCTTTTTTTGAAGCAACGTCACCAAAATCAAATAACACGATCTAAAGCTGGAGAAACGGCTTTATTGAGCGAACAAAGCCTGAGTGAAGATTGGAATAAGAAAACCGAGGATGAAGCATGGCAAGCATTCCAATAGGTTCTGTTGTTTTTGTCCGCTTCCCGTTTTCTGATTTAAGCCAATATAAAAAACGACCTGCTCTGGTGCTTGCTGATGTTTGAAGAGGCGACCTTCTTTTGTGTCAGATTACCAGTCAGCCATATACGGACAAACAAGTTATTGTATTAAGACAAGACAGTTTTATTTCAGGAAATTTGATTAAAGTCAGTTATGTTCGTCCAGGCAAAATATTCACTGCCAATATCAGCATTGTTGAAAAAATAGTTGCACAGGTAAAGCCCGAAACCAGACAAGCTGTAATTGATCGAATTACAGAACTGCTAAATAGGGAAGATTAATAAAAATATATTTCCTGCATAAAAGCAGATACTGAGACTCTTTTAGCCTGATCTGAAAAAATCCTAACAGCCCGCACTCTCAATGAAGTATTAAAAAATGGATAGTTTTTATTTTCTTGCTGAGTAACCTTACCTAAGGACTTATCGGGGTCAGACCCCATAACCAAAATCTGAATTCGTTTATTCCTTTACCAGCCTTCACTTTTTGCTACAACACAACAAATGCAATAAGGCAAGCCTGACCCCATAAAATTCAGATTGACTATTTAGATAATAAGTATTAATGTAGGTGTAATTATACATAAAAATAGAGGTGTATTATGCCAGTAAAAAACTATCTATCTTCCACCCATTTAGCAAAACATACAGCCGCGACACTCAATTCATTAAACTCAGGAGAAACAGACAAATTAATTATCCTGAAAAACAACTCACCAAAAGCAATCCTTATGTCTTTTGAATCTTATGAAGCAATGGAAGAAGAAATAGAAGATCTTAGATTAACAGCTCTTGCCCTTTCCAGGATTCAAAATTTTGATCCGGCCCAAACTATTTCTCATAGACAGATGATGAATAAATATACAAAATGATCTGGGAAATAATTTATCACAAAGGTGTAGATGATGACCTCAAAAGTGTTGGACCGGCTGCGGCAAAAAGGATTATTCAAACAATTGATAAAAAACTCACCACAGCACCAAAAGAATATGGCGCACCATTATCAAATAATCTCAAACATTTCAGGAAACTCAGAATCGGTGATTTTAGAGTCGTGTATCAAGTAATTTCTAAAAAAGTTATCGTTTTTGTTCTGGCAGTGGGCCCCAGAAGAGATAAAGAAATTTATCAATCGGCATCCAAATGGATATAAATTCATCCTTTTTCCATGAATGATATCTTGATTTATTCCCATCTTTTTTTAAGCCTGACCCCATATACTTGACAATTGGTTATACTTTGATTATTATTAAGTATAACATTTTACATAGAGAGGGGAAACATGGTTGCAACTTCAAAAGAATCTGTAAAGATGAAAGTTTTTCCTAAAGGACAGATTGTTATCCCTGTTGCTTTAAGAAAAAAATATCATATTGAGATTGGAGATCATGTTGATATTATTTCAAAAGCCGACGGCATCTTTCTAAAACCTGTGCCAAGAAAAGAAAAGGAGAAATCTCTGACCAACTCCTTATTTGGGATATTTGGAAAATATGCAAAAGAGAAGCCAAAACTTAAAAAAGCGGATATTAAAAGGGCAACGAAAGCAGGGTTTATTCAAAAGTGGGAAAAATGATAGCGTTATTGGATACCAATGTCCTAATTCGTTTTTTGACATCCGACAAAACACAAAGGTTTCGAGGGGTATATACTCTGTTTGAATCTCTGGAGCGTGGAGAGTTGCGGGTTGAGCTGAAATTGATTGTTTTATTCCAGGTAGTATTTGTTTTAAAAAGTTTTTATACTGTTCCCATAGAAGACATAGCGAATGGAATGCTGGACATCTTGAAATATAAAGGAATAATTGTTAAGGAGAAAAAAATTGTTCGCCGGACGCTGACACTCTGGCACGATAACAAATTGGACATTGTAGATTGTTATCTGATTGCCTGTTTGGAAGGAGATAAACAAAGTATCCTTTATAGCTATGATCGGGACTTTGATAAATTTAAAATTAATCGCAAGGGACCTTAATTCGTATATCTCTCAGGGTAGGCCATGACGATGGAACATTATCCTTAAAAAACAACGACTTATCTGGGTCAAACCCCCGTATGTAGGAGGATCAGATTCCATAAAAATAAGTGCAATAAGGAAAGCCTGACCCTATATTACCCACAATAAGGAAAGCCTGACCCCACTGGGACTTTGGAAT
>JAOZRF010000488.1 GCA_029940245.1 Desulfobacula sp. | reverse complement strand
AACCGGTTCTTGATGCCAATTCAGCCTGGGTTAAATCGGCATTCAGTCTCGCTTGCTTTAGTCTCTCCCCTAATTGTTCAGCTATCGCAATTGGAGACATTTTATCGAATGTCATAAAGTCACCTATTTTGTACATTAAGTTATTTTATACAATTAAAGTACCAATTGAGTAACACTATAGCTTATATTTATTGGTAATGCAACCTGTTTTTATAAAGTACAATTATTGTAACATTATACATGTAAAAAATACAGTTTCCGCATCAATATCTGAATAGCGACGTGTAATAATATCCCTCATCCCCTTTGCTTTTTTCCAGTCAACATTCGGGTATTGAGTTAACAATTTTTGTTCTGAAATTTTATCAAGGTTCTTTAACGATTCTCCAATAACAATCAACATCATGCAGATGGCATCCATTTTTTCCACCCCAGCTACAGTGCCAGTAAAATCATTTGGGTTATTAATCACCTGAAATCTCTGAATAACCTTTTGGGCAGCATTCTCGATTTGGTGAAGAATTTCTATGGCAAGTTCTTTGTCATACATACACGGCATCGCTGTCAATCCGCATTTTCAAAAATGGATTCATAGAGTCTTTGTATGATACAATATCTACTGATTTGTTTAACCGGTCTTCTAAATCATCTTTGATTCCTGCGAGAATAAAGAAATCAGGTTCGGAAATACGAACTACTATATCTACATCACTCTCATCTCCAGCTTCATCACGAGCAACAGAACCAAAAATTCCAATGGTCAGGATATTATATTGATTTGTAAATTCCCTTTTATAATTCTTAAGAATTCTTATAACATCATTTTTTCCCATTATTCTTCCTCAAATGATTTTATTGGTGATTAAGTGGATATAATCAACATAATCTATTGTTTCTGACATACCATCAATAATCTATGAACTCAATTGTATCAACTCAATAATAATCTTAGCCCAAAAAAGTGGCTTAAATAGGCTTCCAGTTTATTGGGGTAGGATCAAATTCAAGGTATACTTTTTTGGACAAGCCGGAAATGCTTTTTTTATCATAGTCAGCAGCTTTTTTATCAAAACAGGGCGGATCAAAGATGATCAGATCGGGTTTTCCCTTTGCGCTTACAGGCCAGAAAAGTCCTTGATCAGATGAAATGTCCCATGTAAAGGGTTCGATCTCAGGGCGGGTTTCCGGCCGGTCCATCAGATCAAAGGCCCGGCACCTGCGGCCCATGGCAAGACAGGTATCCGGGGTAACGCCGCCTCCGGCCATGGGATCAGTCCAGCCGTGCTTTTGCGATACCTGGGCAATAGTAAAGCCTCGGGATAAATCGCTATTTAGGAGAAATGCCAGTGCCGGCATTTCTCCTAAATGGTTATGAATTGTCTTTTGATCTAACCCCAATCTCTTTGCGATCCTGTCTTGAGGGATGCCAAGGCGGTTCAGGCGGAATATCTTGATATCAAGACCTATCCGGTTTGCAGCTCGAAGATCGCTCAGATATAAGTCCACTGTCTGTCTTGATCTCCCAATAGCCTTTCCAATATCCGAAGAGCTGAGACTTGCATTCCCCGTATAAGCCCGCCGGGCAGTATCCCTTGCCTCATCTTCCGTTAATTGTTTTGGCCCAATGGCTTTTGTTGCAGCATACAGCAGGGGATCATTTCCATCCAGATCCTTTATGACGACTTTTACCTCTTCCACCCCAGTTGACTTGTAGGCGCGCCATCTGTGTGCCCCATCCAGCAGACGGGAAAAACCGGGCTTGTCAGGACAGGGCGCAACCTCAATGGGACCAAAGGCAAATCCATCCCTGATATTTTCGGCAAATATACCCACACGCCTGTGATCGATTCCCTTTCTCGGATAAATATCTTCATCAAGGATAATTGAAGAAACAGGGATTTGTTTTGTCTGTTGAGTCATGACTTTTTACACTAGCTGAATTCTTATATGACCTGCGCCTTTCAGCATCTTTTGAATTTCTACCGGCAGATAAAGCTGATCTCCACGCCATAGTTTCTGACGGCTGTTTTATGGATGATGACAGTTTTCAAATGGCACCAGGTTTTATGTTGGAAGACCTTGAGGAAGCCTTTCAGTATGAAGTATTGAAAATGCTCAAAAAAGAGGGGAAAATAAATGATGCTGTTATCGAAAACATGCTTTCCTGGCATCATACTGGTTTCCATGTATATATTGGTGACCGGATTTATCCAGATGACAAAGCTGGTCTTGGCAATCTGTCCAATTACATTATCCGTGCCTGTTTCTCCCAGGAAAGAATGATCTATATTCCAGCAGAAGAATCAACTGACGGTATTGCCAAAGTGGTTTATACCTCCAAGGACAGAAAGTCCCGGAAAGTTTTCAATGCTCTGGACTGGTTGGCTCAACTGGTGACTCAC
>JAOZRF010000487.1 GCA_029940245.1 Desulfobacula sp. | reverse complement strand
GCTTTAAGACTTAGCTCTTAAAATTTCTCACTGACCAATTTTCAAAGATCAAAATAAAACCCGTTCAAAAAAAAACTTCCCGAGGACACTCAAACCGTCTCTCGAGAAGACCGGCGTATGATGCATGAAAATAATCGATATGTCAAATCTTTTTTTAAAAAAATTTGAATTAAATTATATTTGTTTGACTTAATAACCAATTCAAAGCAAATAATTTAAGAAACCGCGGCTCCAATGGCAGTCGCAGCAAGGGATGTCTTTGATTTACATCAATTAAAAAAAAAATTAAAAGAGCGTTGCTTAATGCACTGGTACTGGTCGTTTTTTTCTTTTCAAATTTACAATGATCACCCCTGTCACAATAAAAGCGATTGAAATGGCCAACTGCGGGGTAAAGATTTCTCCCAAAAGCAGCACCCCAAACAAAACACCTACCAGGGGCATAATAAAGATAAAGGAATGCAGGGCTGTGGCTCCAAATTTTTGAAGCAGGGTGTTCCAGGCAATAAACCCAAAGGCTGCCGTTACAATGGACTGATACAAAATGGCTTTGATGACCGTCGGGTTGATCATTCGAATCATTTGATCATCCCATAACAGACCAAATAGAAAAAATAAAGGTGTGCCAAAAATCATGGGATATATGGTAATTTGAACTACATTGTACTCGGAAATAATTCTTTTAACAAAAACTGCACTTGAACTCCACATGAATACAGCTAAAAGAACAAGTAAATCCCCTTTTTTTAACTCCCCGGTCAGATCCTGTTCATCAAAAAACAAAAATAAAACACCAACAAACCCAAGGGTTATACCGATCCCTTTTTTAAAGGAAATATTGTCACCGGGAATAAAAAAATGCGCTAAAATCAATACAATAAATGGCAGAATATTTGCTATCAATGCCCCGTGGGAAGCAGTTGTTTTGCCAAGGCCCAGATAAAAACAGGAGAGTTGAACAATAAAAATAGCAGAAAGTATCAGCATCTGACCCAATTGTTTCCGATTTATTTTTAACGGCATTTTTTTATATCCTGCCCAGATAAAAATCACAACTGCTGCTATAGAAAACCGGAGACCTGCTGCGGTAAACGAACCTATACCTGTAAGACTAATTTTTATTGCAACTGGATTGCCACCAAAAAGGATGCATAGAAAAATAGTTAAGGCCGCTGCCTTAATAGTCAGGTCATCATTTTTCTGCAACTTACACTCCAAGTTAATTGTTGTTTAAAATAGTTGTCATGTTTTTAATGGTCTTTTCCCAAATGAAAATTAATCCGTGAAAAGGTTTTATTAAGTTCCCACAGTCTTGGAGGAACCAGGCCTTTAAAAAATCCGGCAGAACATTGGCATATTTAACCGTGTGATACGCTTGTTCATATGGTTGACTCATTTCCATGGATTATTTGTTGCCCCAGATCAGATATCACATAAACGCTCTGTGCACGAGCTTTGCACACATGAACAATAGGAGGATACCAAAAAGGACTCGGATGGTTCTACCCTTGAGTTTTTCCGCCATGATCCGTGAACCGATCTGCCCTCCAGCAAAAGAGCAGATTGAAGCCAGAACAATAAATTGCCAGTCAATTGAGGCCATGACGGCATGGGCGGCAAATCCTGAAAAAGACGAAAAGCAGACAATAAAAATAGAGGAAGCTGCCGCAATCTTGGTCGGCACTTTGATTAAATAAATCAGCAGAGGCACAATAAAGACTCCGCCGCCGATCCCCAAAAGTCCTCCCATAAATCCGATAAGAAGTCCTATTGCACCACCGACCAAAATCTTCACCTGCAGACTTACGTTTTTTCCCTGGGCTTGTTTTTTTGGAGAAAATAACATCCTCACTGCTGCTAAAAACAGAACTGCTGCCAGAATAATAATAAACTTTTGAATATCTACCCTCTGGGTCACCAGCGCCCCCATTGGTGCGCCAATAAAAGCGGTCACAACCAGCGGAATCGCCACAGAGTAATCCACCATTTTCTTTTGTATATAAACAATAAGAGCTGAAAGTGCGGCAATCCCATTCAAAAAAAGAGACGCTGCCACAGCAGTGGAGATTGGGAAGCCAACCAGGACAAAAAAAGGAGAAAAGATAAGCCCTCCGCCAAGCCCGATCATGGTAAGGAGCAACGAAGAAACAAAAATGACAGGCAGAAGAATAAAAAGGCTCATGGTCCATCTTTTTATGAAAGTGTTGCGTTAAAAAAACTATCTTAACAGGGCATACCTTAACTCTCCATGCTTGTCAATATAGTTGTTGAGATCTAAACAAACCGATCATCAGACTTTATGGATGTCACATTTCCGTGGCTTTTTTCAAGCCAGCCAATGGCTGTCACGTCTTTTGTATCAAATCCAGGAACATAGGGTTTGATATCAATCAATGGCGTTCCGTTCAGAA
>JAOZRF010000486.1 GCA_029940245.1 Desulfobacula sp. | reverse complement strand
GGAACAGGTCTCTTTGATAAAGACCAGTATAAGCCTGGTTCCAATGTTTATTATGGGATAAAAGTATTTTTTCCATATTATAGTATATAATAATGTTTAATTTTGTATATTATAGCACGAAACATACAAATGTCAAGCCATTGCAACCCCAATTTGTTTGTTGTAAAGAAGTGTTTTTTTACTCGAAAAAATAAAAATCCTTAAAACCCCCTTTTGGCCCCCAAAAGCACACCCTAAGACCTTTTCAGCCCCTATTTTATGCAACATTCCCTGTAAAACCAAACACTTCCCAAAAGAAAGATTTATGAACGGGTGACTGCCAAGTTCATCCAAATGGTAGGCCTGACCCTATGCTTCTAAAATAAGCTTTACATCTATCCTGTTTTGATATAATATCTATTTTATAGCAAAGTGGATTCAACTTTAATTAGAGGTTATATTATGATTCCCAATGTCATTAGACAGGCTTCATTTTTTATTTTATCTCGCCCTGTTGAGGTTTACGAACGTTTTTTATTGAAGCAGATCAACTCAAAAGAACAATTAATTGGAATTAAGGGAGCACGGGGAGCCGGCAAAACCACACTGCTGCTTCAATACGTACATAGGTCAGGATACCCCATAGAGAAAATTTTATACATTTCCTGTGATCATCCTGCCATGGCAGGTGTCAGTCTTTATGATTCAGCCCAGGACTTTTTTCAGGAGGGTGGCAGGTTATTGCTTTTAGATGAAATTCATAAATCTAAGGGATTTTCCCCTCACTTAAAAGCAATTCGAGATACGTTTGATCTTCAAGTAATTTTTTCAGGCTCTTCTGCTATTCAATTGGATTATGAGTCAGCAGATCTTTCCCGGCGGGTGGCAATGTATCAACTACCCGCACTTTCCTTTAGAGAATTTCTGGAAATAGAAACCTCAATCTCATTTAATGTCCTTGCATTGGAAGAAGTGATAAACAATCATTTAACACTTTCAAGCCAGGTTGCCGGCAAAATCCGGCCCATAGAATATTTTTTAAAATACATAAAATATGGTGCCTACCCTTTTTATCTGGAATCAATTGAAAACTATCCAATGAAGCTGCTTGAGGTGATTAATTTAACCATAGAATCAGATTTGCCAGCCATATTTAATATAGAATCGAGCAAGCTTGATAAGTTGAAAAAGCTGCTTTATATGTTATGTACTACACCACCTTTAGAATTAAACAAGATGAAATTAAGCTCGGCAATTGGAACTTCATGGCCAACAGTCTCAAAATATTTAGCCTTGATGGCCAAAGCCTCCCTTATTCATCAAATAAGAGGCGGTGCAGGAATGAGGACAGTTAATAAACCCGATAAATTGCTGCTGGACAACCCGAATATATTTCAGGTATTGTGTGCTCAACCAAATGCGAGCAGTCTGCGGGAAAGTTTTTTTGTTTCCCAGTTAAGCCATAGCCATCAAATACACTATCATGACAGAGCCGATTTCATTGTGGATGACACCTTTATTTTTGAAATAGGCGACCCCGGGAAAACCCGGAAGCAAATAAAAAACCTTGATGAAGCTTATATAATACAAGCCAACATTGAAGTGGGTTCCCTGAAAGAGATCCCATTATGGGCTTTCGGTTTCCTGTATTAAGAGTGATGGGGTCAGACCCCGCCATATCTACTACTGAAGAAGAAGTCGCCCACCAAAAAACAGCAGACAGCAACCCCTGCTGTATCACCATATCACTGTCAGCGGCTCTAAGCTTTTTAGTTTGTAGTCCGCAGTAGTCCGCAGTAGTCCGCAGTGATTAACGGAGCATTATGATAAATTGCAGTAGCTGCAATAAGGCGGTCGGCAGGATCTTTATGATGGAAAAAATCTCCTTGTGACAATGTTGCTATTTCCGGAGTAATCGGTAAAACAGTTAAGGATAAAGCAAGACAGAGATCAGCCATGTATTGTACAGGTGATATGTCATCTCGCAATCGACCGGAATGGATAAGCATGGCAATTTCCCAAAATGAAATATCAGAACAGGCAAGAGTTTTGTCATGCAATGCAGTTTCAATGGCTTGTTACCAGGAATTCAATCCCTTTTTGTACCTGTTTCATATAATGCGTAATGCGGAAGATGGTTCATAAAACTTCCAATTCTTTAAACTGGGGGTTGGACTTGTGGCTGGAGGCCATGAGGAAAGGAGGATAGAGGGGATCAAGGAGGCAGGCCTGACCCCATTTTTTCATGACCCCATTTTTTCAACAACGTCAAAAAGGCAGGCCTGACCCCCATTAGTTTCCTTGACATACGATGGTTTGAATCATATAATAAGTCAAAAAGATTTAAGGAGTGAATCATGCAACAAATCACCATACGAGGTATAGCGCCTGAAATCGAACAAAAAATTCGACGGATCGCCAGATCAAACCGCC
>JAOZRF010000485.1 GCA_029940245.1 Desulfobacula sp. | reverse complement strand
GTGAAGGTGAATTTCTCCTTAGAAAAAATAAAAAGTTTTATTACAAATCAGATAAAGGCCGCCTCCTTGAAGTGGAGTTGGCAGCCGAAGGATTTCGAAAAATGGGTGTGCTGCAGAGGTTGCTGCAGAATGGGCATATATTGCCCGGGGTGTCGGGGCCGCTTTTCTGGGATGAACCCGAGTCTAATCTGAACCCCTCCATTATGAAACAGCTGGTTGAAATTTTATTGGCGCTTTCAAGGAATGGTCAGCAGATATTTTTAGCCACTCACGACTATATTATTTTAAAGTGGCTGGATCTATTGGCAAAACCAGAGGATAAAATCCTGTTTCATTCATTGTTTAAAAATCAGGCTGGAGAAATCGAAGTAAATTCTACACCTGATTATCAGGCCATCCATCCAAATGCCATTGATGACACATTTGCCGACCTGATCGACAAAGATATTGAGCGCTCCATGGGGGATCTTGGCAAATGAGGATGATAGTTGACGGGTTTGATTTTGAATTTGAAGATGCCATTGATGCTTTTATTTTTGATGAGACAGACAAGAACCTTCCAAATTATCATGGTTTATCTCATTCCATGAAAGCGGTTGATCTGATCGTGGAGCTTGAGAACGATTACCTGTTTATCGAAGTTAAAGACTTTCATGATCCAGATACTTATCAGGTTGGTAGCTGTTTCAATCATTTAAGAAAATCACTGAAATACAAATACCGGGACACATTTTTGTACAGATGGGCTGAAAATAAAATCGACAAGCCAATTCGATATCTTTGCCTTTTGACTTTGGACAATGCATTGATAACACGTATGAACAAGGAAATTCGAAAGCAGCTTCCAGTGGGCAGGCCCATTTCAAGGTGGGAGCAGTCCATTGCCCAAAGCAGTGTTGTTGTAAATTTCGATCGGTGGAATCACAACTTTCCAAAATGGTCCGTCCGCCGTTCGTAATTCACTTATAAATTGAGGATGCGCAGATTATGGCATTTGACCAGATCACTCGAAACAGACTTCAGAATTTTGTCACAGATGCACGAACACTGCTGGTTACTGAATTCACCCGGCAATTGCAGAACGATTATGGTATGGACCCAAATACCGGCACTGTAAGCACTCTGGACGATCTGACCCATCTGAACGATACCCAGATCCAGACCGCTCGATTATTGCGGGATACAACCGCGCATTATCAGGCTGCCAGCCCTGCTGCAGATGCAACACAGATCCTGGACCGTATTGTCAGGGAACAGGCCTTTACCATTCTCAACCGGCTGTGCGCCCTGCGGATGGCTGAAACCCGGGGGATACTTGTGGAATCCATTGGTAAAGCCCACAATTCAGAAGGATTTCAACTCTACAAACACATCGCCGGGATTTCATTGGGGGAAATTGGGGATGCCTACCAGATTTACCTTTTCAGTCTTTTTGATGAATTCGCATATGACCTGGCTGTACTGTTTGACCGGTACTCTGCCATGGGAAGATTATTTCCAAGGGAATCGGTTCTTCTCACTCTTTTAAATAAGATTAATGCAGTGGATCTTGAGGACCTGTGGGCCGAGGATGAAACCATCGGCTGGATCTACCAGTATTTTAATTCCGTGGAAGAAAGACGGCAGATGCGGTCTGAGTCCCAGGCACCTAGAAACAGCCGAGAACTTGCTGTACGCAACCAATTTTTTACCCCCCGATATGTGGTGGAATTTTTAACCGACAATACCCTTGGCCGGATCTGGTATGAAATGACCAAGGGCAATACGCGCCTTGCAGATCAATGCAGATATCTGGTAAGACGTCCAAACGAGGTGTTCCTGAAAAAAAGGGAAACAGCGCCTGAATCCGAGGAACCGGATACAGATCTCAGCCAGGAAGAGCTGCTCAATCAACCCGTTTATATTGAACACCGCACCATTAAAGACCCCAGGGAAATCCTCATGCTGGATCCTGCCTGCGGGTCCATGCACTTTGGTCTCTATGCCTTTGATCTGTTTGAGATGATTTACCAGGAAGCCTGGGATCTTCAGGCCGCAGGACAGTGGCCGGGTGCAACGGACAAAGGTGTGGAATTGCTGACAGATATTTATCCGGCCAAAGAAGACCTGATGCGGGACATCCCAAGACTGATCATTGAAAACAATATCCACGGTATTGATATTGATCCCAGGGCAGTGCAGATAGCAGGGTTATCCTTGTGGCTCCGGGCTCAGAGATCCTGGAAAGAACAGGATGTTAAACCGGAAGAGCGAACAAGGATCGTTAAATCCAATATCGTATGCGCAGAACCCATGCCCGGGGATAAAGCGTTATTAAAATTATTTTCCAAAGGGCTGAAACCGACAGTCCTGGGCCAGATGCTTGAAATCATATTTGAGAAAATGGAACTTGCCGGGGAAGCCGGGTCATTGCTCAA
>JAOZRF010000484.1 GCA_029940245.1 Desulfobacula sp. | reverse complement strand
ACTTGAATTTTTTAACTAAATTTTAAAAAAATCCTGTTAAAACATTAAAACAAATGGGGAGACAACATGGTCTCCCCATTATTTAGTATCTGCTGAATTTCTATTTTTGCCTATATTTAAGGCGTTTAAATGAATTCTTGCCCCCGTGATTTTCATCTTTTTCATGGCAAAATTGCAATTCCAGGTTACTTCAAACGCCTCAATTAATTTGTAATCCCCTGAAAATAAAACAAATTGAGAAATTCAGCAGATACTATTTAAGTAACTTTAACTATCTTTTGATATTTAAGGCGATATTAAATTTTTCCCGAATTGTTTTTTCAACCTCTGGATCCAGCTTGGGTGGGGTATCGTCAAACACAACAGCCTTTGCCATTTCATTGGCCCGCTGCCAGGTATCCTGGGAGCCTTCTTTTTCCCAGGTTTTCCGGTTTCCGGTATCACTGATGCCGTTCCCCTCGAAGTATTCCGCTCTGAGATGTTTCATGGTATGGGGGCTCGTCAGGTAGTGTCCTCCAGGGCCCACTTCTTTAATGGCATCAAACGCCAGATGGTCCTCATCCACAGTAATTCCTTTGAGCAGGCTACAACTGGCACCGATAATTTCGTCATCAATGATGTATTGTTCATAGGCCACTGAATTCATGGATTCCAGCATACCTGCTGCGTGGTGGATGTAATTATTTCCCCCCATGATAGCCAGAAGCGTGGTAAAGGCTTTTTCCCATCCAGCCTGTGCATCGGGGACTTTCGCATCGCTCAATCCGGATGATGCATAATTGGGAACATCAATTCTCTGGCTTAACTGGTGCTGGGCCGTCTGCATCATGCCGCATTCAATGGCTCCTCCCCTGTATCCCATACTTTTTAGATCAGCCCTTGCCGGTAAAGCACCATAGAGGACCGGCGCTCCAGGTGCGGTCAACTGATGGAGTGTAATCCCAGCCAGTTCCTCAGCATGGGACTGCAACAGCGTACCAGCCATGGTCATGGGGGCAGTAGAGCCACTCATGGGGGCACTGGTAATGGTTGTTGGCACGCCAAGGCGTGCAGCCAGCTGAATATTGGCCACACTCTGAGAACAGAATTTTAAAGGACTGATGATGACACAGGCCGCGATGGAAAATACGGGTTTTTCTTTTAATTTGTCTGACCCGCCTACCACAATAGATGCGATTTCAAACGCTTCTCTCAACCCCGATGCAAAGTTACATCCGAACATGATGTGTTTGGTGGTGCCCATCATGGCCGAGAAAAGAATGTTGGCATCATATCGGTCACCCTCCACATCCTGTGGCACAACGGCACTCTGATAAAAATGGATATTATCCAGGGTATCCACCAGCTTGGTGATTCGATACTGATCCTCAAGACAGGTTTTACGCATTTTGCCGGAGTCAAGGTCAAGAATGGAAACCGTTGTTCCACCGGTGCCAGCATATACCCGGTCTTTACCGATAAACAGATCGTTCTTCCCGTCCCTGCTGTAAAGGGTGAACTCCCCGGGTGCTTTATTGACCATTGTGGTGACCAGATCTCGGGGCATGAAAATTTTTCGGGTTGTCTCATCAATCCTGCACCCGGCTTCCCTTAGCATATCAATGGCTTCAAGATTTTCTTCATATCCAACCCCGACCTGTTCAAGGATATCAAGGGCCTTTTGATGGATTGTTTCAATTTCTTGATCTGTCAGAGGCTTGTACACACCTCCGATTTGTCCGCCGCTAGTCATTAGACGCTCCTTTTGGTGTTGGCAGGTTCTTTTGCCTGCCTGTCGTTTAGATTAAATTGTATATGTTGTTAACTCGTCAGTCCTAAGTTCTCTGCATGTTGTGTCTGAAGATTTGCTAACCCCCTGAAAGTATAGAGCCTGTGCCTTAAATCTTGATTTTATAGGCCTTAATGATTTCAATGAGTTATGAGAACTTAGAACTCTTGAGTTGTTAATAATGATGTCAGCTGGCAGCCTTGACCAGAATGTCAGGCATGGCGGTTAGTTGTTCCCAGGACAGGTGGCAGCAGATACTGTGGTCTCCCCGTTGCTGGATTGGGGGCGGTGTCAGACAGATATCTGGATCCTCCAACATCGCTCTTCTTGGGCACCGGGTATTGAAACTGCACCCTTTTGGAGGGTTCAACGCGCTGGGGATGGTCCCTCCCAACCGAATTTGCCGCTGCTTGATTTTGGGATCAGGAATGGGGACGGCACTGAGCAATGCTTCCGTATAGGGGTGGAATGGCGGCTGGCAAATCTCTTCAGTGGTACCCATCTCCATAATATTTCCCAAATACATGACACAGATGGTTTCTGCAAAAAAACGGACAACACTTAAGTCGTGGGAAATAAACACCAGTGTTGTCTGCAATTCCTCCTGGATCTCAATCAGTAGATTAATAATAGCGGCCTGAACGGAAACATCC
>JAOZRF010000002.1 GCA_029940245.1 Desulfobacula sp. | reverse complement strand
TTATAGACAAAATACACCCGTGGGCAGGGCTCAATTTACTTTGTTTAAAAAAAAAATTAAAGAATAAAATTCAAAATTGATCTGGAAAGATGTATTCCGGTTATCTTATGAGAAAGATCCTTCATCACAATCGGCTTTAATAAAAAATCCTTAATACCCAAAGATGCTGCCTTTTCTTCGGACAAAATTTCGCTGAATCCTGTGCAAGCAGTAACCATCCATAATCATTTTTTTTTAATCTCACAAAGCACCATATGACGTCTGCATTGTGTTCTGTATTTAAAAAAAGCAGATGAAGGTAATGGATCGATGCCTAATTTTTCAGATGGCACAACAGGTTCAATGAAAAAGGGATGTTTTTTACTTTTGGTTGCCTTTTCCACAAGACCGGCCGCCATGGCAGCTTCTTCAACAGTAAGGTAATCCTCTCTTTTACTATTTCTATTAATTAAAGATACGGGTAAAATAATCTGGTATTCAAAAGAAGGGTTCAATAATGAAAGGCTTTTAATCAAGTCATCTTCATTAAGCGCAATTCCTGTTAGATTTTTATAAAGAGGTGCGGGACCGCGAAGGGTAAATATTAGACGATGAATTAATTTTTCTTCCAGGATGATTTCAAGTAGATGGGGGTTTCGCCCATCTGTTTCCAATTGAATCATAAGTCCCTGGTCTTTAAGAAATCGAAGAAGAGAGATAAACTCTTTTCCATCTGCCATTGAATTTGCACAAAGATTCAATCCACTGATCCAGCCATGGCTCAGATCGCTTCTTGTGACAAAACCTTTAAGTTTGTCTTTGTCCATTAGAAAAGCAATGATAACACCTACACCCTGGAAGATCTTTTCTCCGGTAAAAAGTATAGGGAATTCAATCCCGTCCTTGCCCCGGAATATGTCAGGCCGGTTGTTTTTATAAAATATCTTAAAGGCATCTTTGCCCTGGGATTTTATATCCAGTTCTTCATAGGCAATACTTTTTGTATCCATAAAAATTTTAACTATTTTGCATCGCATGCAGCCTGTGGCACTAAAAAGCTGATAAGACATACTTTTTTTACTCCTGCAATTATTTTGTACCATCTGTATCTGATATCACACACAGAGCAGATGAACTCTGGTATGGCACAACACCCTCTATGCTGACTTCGGATCGAGGACCTTTAGGACTTGCCCCTCTTACTCTAAAATTTTTGACATCCATGGGAGCTATTTTTACTTGTTTCGGCGGATCAATCCGGGGCACGTAATCATAGGGGTACCTATAGGCCCGATATACCATATTCATTTTAAAATGTTCGCCCCAATAGGGTGAAATATATTCCCATACAAGCTCATGCCCCGCTGTTACTTCTATGATTCGACCGCCGCTGCCTTCTGTTATCAGGGTATTCCCGTTGGGCAGTCGCTGTGCCGAACTTATAAACGGACTGTAAAAACGGTTGCTGTCTGTGGGATGAACAAGTCCTGCCTCATTAGGGGTGAACTGCCAAACAATTTTTAATGTTATTGGGTCAAACTCTAAAACTCTTGAATAATCGCGCAATACATTTTTAGCTCCGGTTGGGCTTCCCGGATTACAGGCCCCGTATCCTGCCCAGCCACCATTATCATAAACAAGGATGTTTCCTTCACCAGGCAGGCCTCTTGGTATCATGTGTGCATGATGCTGACCAATGATCCAGCCCAAATTTTTTTCAGGAGTCTCATCATAGTAGGGACCTATTTTCCAGACAACCTCCCCGGTTTCTTTGCTGATGATAAAAATAATATTGGTTTCACGACCATCTGCAATAATATTATCAGGATGGAATCTTTGATCACCTTTGTCATGCCATTTATTCGGCCCGAGAAGGGACATGGAATTAATATGCATCCAATCTCCCATTCCACCACCACAGGGCCGCATATTCGGATCACGGGACAAAATATTTTTTGCATCTTCTCTGAATCCAAATGACTCAAAATGCTCGCTGCAAACCCATTCCCAAAGGACATCCCCCTCCCAGGAAACTTCATAGATGGTATCATCCAACAAGTTTTTATCGGAAATTTCAGGGCAGATCAAATTTTTATGACCCAGAATTATTGTATTTCCTTCACTTGCTTTAGCATCCATCCCGGGCACATAATACCCCACAGGGTTGTCTTCCCGCTGGTAGTCATGGTGTGCCCTTGCCATCCACTGGGCTTCTTCTCCCGGGTCTTCTATATATTCATACTCATTAAACTTCCATACGATATTACCATCCCAATCCACCTGAACCAGATCCCTGTAATCCTGCATACTGAATTTTGTGGATCTCTCCCCGGTATGCCCGATGATATGGCCGCCTTTAAGCAATTTATTGGGAAATCCATGTAATCCTTTCCAGAGTTTGGCTTCTCCACCATTCATATCAATCATCAAAGCGCCCAATTCTTTAGCCTGAAAAACAGTATAGCCGTTAAAACATTTTTCAGGGTCATAGATGGTGGTTCCGGTGGGGTATATACTGGGATAGGTCATTTAAAAACTCCTTTTATATATAAATCTAAAATTGATTTAATTTTTTATTTCTAATATTTTTTCTGATATCAAGAACAAAGGGTATCAGGATGATCAGACTGGTTAAAACGATGAGGAAGATACAGATGGGGCGTTGAAACAAAATTCCCAGACTGCCATCGCCCAGGCTCAGGGTTTCCCTGAGCCGGTTCTCCATGATTTCACCCAAAACAACACCCATGATCAGAGTCACAACGGGCCATCCCATTCGCAGTAAAATATATCCAAGAACACCCATGGCAATTGCAACACCTGCATCAAACAATCGTGTATTGACCGCATAAATTCCTATCATTGAGATCACCATGATCACAACTGCAAGCAATTTGCCCGGTACTTTTACGATCATGGCAAATGGTCTAAGCCAGATAATAAGCATTAAAAATGCCACTACATTGATCAACAGCATGGAAATATAGATGGTACTTATGAGTACCGGCTCTTTTACAAGGAGCAAAGGCCCGGGGTAGATCCCGTTAATGGTAAACACACCCAAAAGAACTGCACTTAAGGCATCTCCGGGAATCCCCAGGGTTAAAAGAGGAATCATGGCACCTGCGGGAACGGCATTATTGCCTGCTTCCGAAGCAAGGCATCCTTCCGGGGTGCCTTTACCGAAACGCTCTTTTTCCTTTGACAGCCGCTTTGCCACATCATAGGAAAGAAAGGATGCCAGAATCGAACCAGTGCCGGGTAATAATCCGACAAATGTACCGATAACGCCGGAGCGTATCAGTGTTTTCCAATATTTTAAAACCTTGACAATCGCCGAGAAATCAAGGGTGGACCGGCTTAATTTTATATCATTTGTTTTCATGATATCCCGCTCCACAAGAATAAGCGTCTGGCCTATACCAAATAACCCGAGACAAATGGGAACAATATCAAGACCGTTTTGCATGGACAGGGTTCCAAAACAGAAACGTTCACTTAAAGTGGTGCCGTCAATGCCCACAGTGGAAAACCAGAACCCCAGCCCCAGAAGCATAATGCCGCGGGCAAATTGCTCCCGAAATGCCATGACGACTAGAACCACACCAAACACAGCCACGGCAAAGTATTCCGGCGGACCAAAGCTTGCTGCAACATGGGCGAGGGCCGGTGCAAGAAATATCAGGATCACTACACTGATAACCCCGCCGCCAAATGATCCGAGCAATGCGGCTGAAAGAGCAGTCTGGGCTTCGCCTTTTTGTGTCAAAGGATATCCGTCAAAACTGGTTACCAAAGAAGAGGGAACACCGGGTGTTCTAAGCAATACCGCAGGTACTGCACCACCAAAATAACCTCCGCAAAACACCCCCAGTAAAAGAGACAGGGCCACATCTGGTGAGAATGCAAAGCTGAAAGGCAGCAGAACAACCATTCCAACCATGGGGCCAAGACCCGGAAGGATACCAACAACAATTCCCACAAAGGTTCCAAAAAACAATGCAATCAAGTTTGACATGGAAACAGCGGCAAGTAACCCGGCGTGCAGATGTTCAAACATAATTTACTCCAAAAATATTTCCATAATCAATGGTTCAGGAAACCATATATCCAGAAAATATTTAAAAATAACAAACAAAATCAGAGTCACAAGCACTGGAATAAGCGTCAGTTTTAAAATGGAATCCTGGTTCACCAGTTTAAGGGCGATCAATAAAAACAGCCAGGTTGAAACTTCCAATCCTATAAATATGATTCCTGCAAGATAAATAATGAGCAGGCCCAGGATCACCATTGTTTTAAAGGGTTTCCCCTGACCATCCAAATACCATGACGATTTTTCAGATGGTCTGAAAAGCCGCCACAAAGACGGTAATGAGCCTGCCAGCATCAGGCAAAACACAATCAAGGGAAATATCAAAGGCCCTTTATAAAAAGGATCAGGGCCTGAGGTGTCCACCTGCCATGGAGAAGTGATCAACATGGACAGAGCAAACACCCCAAAGATTGAACCCAAAAGATCGTGAGCCCGACTTGAATAATAATCTTTTTTGGGCATACAGTTCCTCTTGGTTTATTTGATGATCTTAAGATCCTTCATGATAGCACCGAAATTTGAAAGCTCGCTATCCATTTGTTTTCTGGCCTGTTCAGGACCGGTAGGGTGTGGGATAACACCTACGTTTTTGATAACTTCCTGTATTTTGGGCATTGCCATAACTTTAAAGAATACATCACTGAGCTGTTTTGCTACATCATCCGGTGTCTTTGCAGGAACAAATGCACCAAACCATATAGAATAGGCATCACCGAAGCCATCTTCAGCCACTGTATGGACATCAGGGTATTGGGCCAGACGTTGGGGTAACATACAGGCAAGGACCTTCATTTTCCCTGCTTCCACATAATCCTTAATTCCAGGTGTTGAAAATGTTATAACATCAGCATCACCTTTTACAACCAGTAGCGGATTTAGTTTTTTATAAGCAGTTTCTTTCCATTCAAATCCACCGATTTTAGCGGCATTCATTGCAATCAACGTCGGAACAGCACCCAGTCCCCAATGGGCCAGTTTTAAATCGTGATCTTTACCATATTCGGCAAGTTCTTTTAAATTATTATATGGAGCATCAGCTCGACAGGCCAGGGTAAAAGGAGAGGACCATACAAGACCTAATGGTTTCAAATCCTGGTTTTTATAAGGTGTCTTTCCACGAAGAACCTGGGTAATCATGGGTCCTATGGATATTAAACCCATGGTATATCCATCAGCTCGGCTGTTCTTAAGTTCATTGGTGGCAAGCACGGCGCCGCCGCCGGGTTTATTTACAACTTTCACTGGCACACCCAGTTCCTTGGCCATTAAAGGGGCCATGGAAGTGGCAACCATAGTGGATGGATCATTTCCAGCCGGCCATGGAATCATGATTCTAATCGGTTTCTTGGGCCATGCTGCAAAAGAAATCGCAGGAACAACTAAACTAAAAATAATTACACTAAAAATAAGATGGAAGATAAATTTTTTCATTGCTAAGATCCTTATATATTGTATAGTTTGTGAATTGTTTTATAAAAACCGACATCGCTTTTTATAAAACTTTTACCTAAAAGTTTTGTAAAGGAATATGGGTGCCTGCCCTTCTTTCACAAAACTTGCCTCTTTAATTTTTCTTTCATTTCCTTTGAAATTATCAATTCCAGGGTATCAAAATGCTCTGTCATCAATTGTTCTGCTTTTTTGCCATCCCCTTGTTTAATGTATTTAAAAAACAATTGATTGTATTGAATATCTTTTTTTGCTGTTTCAAGATCAGGGACCTTTGCCAAAACTTGTTGAAAGACGTTTACCAAAGCTTCCATCAAACTGCTGATAAAAGGGTTGTGACAGGCATCGGCAATAAGACGATGGAACCCTAAAGCTTTTGTTTGGTCAGGCTTTCCCTTCTCAATGGAGACCTTGATATCATAAATACATTTTTCCATGACAGCAAGATCTTCGCTGGTTCTTCTTTGGGCGGCAAGTTTTACCAACCCCGGCTCAAGAATTCGCCTAAACTCTGCCAGCTCTTTTGCACTGATACCGCCGAATAGATAGGAATTGATCACCACATCAACCATTTTTTCAGAGCCGGGCTTTGCAACAAAGCTGCCTCCAAACGCCCCTCTCTTTTTTTGGATCAACCCTTCAGTTTCCATTTCCCGCAATGCTTCCCTGGCAGATACCTTGCTTACATTATATTTTTGAGCAATTTCAACTTCAGGCGGAAATTTATCGCCCAATTTAAAATGCCCATCCAGAATGGATTGTTTTAATATGGATGTAATCTGATCTGATATTCGTTCTTTCCGAATGATTACATCCTGCAATTTTCTATCCATGTTTTTCCTTAAAATTATTAAAAATTAGTTTTTTAAAAGTTAGTTTTTTAATTTACACATATTGAATTCTTTGTCAACACTTTTCAAAAAAGACTTGAATTTTAACAAAAATCATATTTTGGTGAGATGATTTTAAGAGAACATGAGTATAGATCAGGTTGCATAATAGTTTTTAAAATTTCAAGAATATATTTTCCCAATGCGTTTCTTATGAATCAATTAAGGCAACCATTGAAACCATTGATGTAAAAACGGACAAAATTAATTGCTCTTTGACTGCGGCAAACAGATTGAACAAGGAAGGGTCATTTCCTGTTAAGCGCTGTTATCACCAGTTCTGCCAGTGATTTATTCATCCCGGGAAGATCTGCCATCTCATCAATAGATGCTGTTTTCATCCGGGTAATGCCTTTAAAATGCTTCAACAGAGTCTTCTTTTTTTCAGGACCGATACCTGTAATGGTGTCAAGGATTGAAAGTCCGGCCCGTTTTTCCCTGCGTTTTCTCTGGAAGGTAATGGCAAATCTGTGAGCTTCATCCCTGATCTGCTGTAAAAGGTATAATGCTTTTTTCGCCTGACTGGTATTTAATGGGTTGGATCGCCCGGGAACATAAATTTTATCAAATTCCTCGCCTTTTGCTTCATTTTTTTTAGCAAGGCCTGCCACCATGAATCTGTTTTCAATGTTCAGGTCTTTTAAAACAGCCATGGCCATTGAAAGCTGCCCTTTTCCCCCGTCAACCACCAGAAGATCGGGAAATGGCATCTCTGAAGGGTCTTTTGAAAAACGCCGTTCAAGGACCTGATACATGTATGCATAGTCATCCTGAAAATCAAGATTACGGATAATAAACTTTCGATAGCCGTCTTTATAGGGTCTTCCATCCTTGAACACCACCATGGAGGATACAGGGTCCTGTCCTGACAGATTTGAGTTATCAAAACATTCGATTCTGCCGGGCAGACGATCCATTCCCATGAGCTCCCTGAGCATGGAGATGGCAGCTTTTTCCGCTTCTTCCTTCAGCACTCTTTTTTCAAGTTCCCTTGATGCATTCACAAGGGCCATTTCAACAAGGCGTTTTTTTTCACCCTGAACGGGAACATGGATACTCACTTTTTTGCCTTTTCTTTCCGTGAACAGATGTTCCATCTCTTCCGTGTTTTCAATTTTCCGGCTCAACAGGATAATCGAAGGCAAAAATTGAATATGTGTATAATATTGTTCTAAAAATGCCGAAAGAATTTCAACGGGTTCCTTAAATCCCAGGTCAAGGGGATAATGGGTGGTATCAATCAGATACCCGGATCGAACGATCAATATTGTTATCACCACCCTGCCCTTGTCTGCGGCAAAGGCAACAATATCACGGTCTATCATATCCGGGCTGACCACCACCTGCTTTTCCAGGATATTTTCAATGGCAACCATGGTATCCCGAATCCCGGCAGCTTTTTCATATTCCTGGCCGGCAGCATACCCCATCATCTGAACCTTGAGTTTTTTGACGACCTTATGTGATTTTCCTTTTAAAAAAAGGATGGCATCCTGAACCTGTTTTTTGTATTCCAAAGATGGAATGTCATTGCAGCAAAGCCCCAGGCAGACCTTGATCTGGAAATTAAGGCAGGGCCTTGACCGGTTCTTAAACTGTGTATTTCTGCATCTTCGCAGTTTAAATATCTTTTGAATCTGGTTCAAGGTTTTATTGACACTGTGACTTGAAGAATAGGGGCCAAAATAATGGGCTTTGTCATTTTTAATTTTTCTGACTCTCTGGATGGAAGGATAGGCCTCATTCATATCAATCCTGAGCAAAGGATAATTTTTCCCGTCTTTAAGAATCACATTATACCTGGGATTGTATTCCTTGATCAGATTTGATTCAAGAATAAAGGCTTCGTGGCCGGAAGAGGTGATAATGATATCAAAATCCTTGATCATTTCAAGAAGTACCAGGGTTTTTGCATCATGGTGATGTTTTTTTATAAAATAGGATGACAGTCTTTTCTTAAGATCTATGGCCTTTCCAACATAGATGATGCTGCCTTTGAAATCCTTCATCAGGTAAACACCGGGCTGGTGAGGGATCTGTCCATATTTTTCAAGTATCAAATCGGTCATGGCCCATAATTCCGCTTAATATCCATCAATTCCTTAATTTTATCCCTGTATTCTGCTGCTCGTTCAAATTCAAGGGTTTCTGCTGCCTTTTTCATTTTATATTCCAGATCTTTGACAATATCTTCCAGATTCAATTCCCGGCCTTCATAATTCTGTATATCTTCATTCACAGATCCCGGTGTTACAAGCTGGCTGTCCTGGCCGGAATACGTAAACAAATTAATATCTTTCTGGATAGTGGTCGGCACGATATGATATTTTTCATTATATGCCCGCTGGATTTTCTGCCGCCGTTTTGTCTCAAAAATGGCTTTTTTCATGGAGGCTGTCTCTTTTTCCGCATACATGATCACCCTGCCGAACACATTTCTGGAAGCACGGCCGAAAATCTGTATAAAGGACCGGTAAGACCTTAAAAATCCCTCCTTGTCTGCATCCAGTATGGCCACAAGCGACACTTCAGGGATATCAAGCCCTTCTCTTAACAGGTTGATCCCGATGAGCACATCAAACAAGCCTCTTCGAAGATCCTGGATAATATCCATTCTTTCCATTGTCGGAATATCTGAATGAAGATATTTTACCTTTATCCCCAGATCTGAATAATAGTCAGTAAGGTCTTCTGCCATCCTTTTAGTCAGGGTGGTCACAAGAACCCTTTCCTTTGCCTCTACCCGTTTAATAATTTCTTCATAAAGGTCATCCACCTGACTTTTAGCGCTCAGGATAACCACTTCAGGGTCCAGCAGCCCTGTTGGCCTGACAATCTGTTCAGCGATATTATTTCCCGCCTTTTCCATTTCATAGTCTGCCGGTGTGGCAGAAACATAGATAACCTGGGGCGTTTTTTGTTTAAATTCTTCAAATTTAAGAGGACGGTTGTCAATGGCTGAAGGCAGTCTGAACCCGTGTTCCACAAGGGTTGTTTTTCTTGAACGGTCTGCCTTGTACATGGCCCCCAACTGGGAAACGGAAATATGGCTTTCATCAAAAAAAAGAAGAAAATCATCATCCATGTAATCCAGAAGGGTTGGCGGTGGTTCTCCAGGTTTACGACCCGTCAGATGCCTGGAATAATTTTCAATCCCGTTACAATAACCTATTTCATTGAGCATTTCCAGGTCATACCGGGTTCTTTCATCCAGACGCTGGGCCTCCACAAGCTTGTTATTGCTGTGAAAATATTCAAGCCGTGCTTTTAATTCTTCAACAATGGCTTCCATGGCACGCTTCCGGGTCTGCTGCCTGGTCACATAATGGGAGGCAGGATAGATGACAGCCTGGTCAAAGCTTTTAAGGACATCGCCCTTTAAAGGATCAATCTCTGAAATCCCCTCTATGGTATCTCCAAAAAAATCGATTCGGACGGCTTTATCTTCTTCATAAGCAGGAAAAATTTCAACCCGGTCGCCCCGAACCCTGAATACCCCGCGATGAAAATCAGTATCATTACGGGTATACTGGATATCAACAAACTTCGCCAATACCTTTTCCCGGGAAATTTCCATATCCCGTGTCAGTGTCACCCTTAAAGCAAGATAATCTTCAGGTGCTCCCAGGCCATAAATACAGGATACACTGGCCACCACAATCACATCCTTCCGGGCAAGTACGGATCGTGTGGCAGAGTGCCGCATCTTGTCAATGACCTCATTGATGGATGAATCCTTCTGGATATAGGTATCGCTTGCCGGGATATAGGCTTCGGGCTGATAGTAATCATAATAAGAAACAAAATACTCAACACAATTGTCCGGGAAAAGTGCCTTGAATTCATTATACAGCTGTGCGGCCAGTGTTTTATTGGGAGCGATCACAAGGCTTGGTTTTTCAACCCTTGCAATAACATTGGCCATGGTAAAGGTCTTGCCCGAACCTGTTACCCCTAACAGAACCTGATGCCTTTCTTTATTCAAGACCCCTGTTGAAAGTGTTTCAATGGCTTCCGGCTGATCTCCTGTGGGAGAATACTCTGAAACTAAATTAAATAAACCCATAATATAATGACGGCACCACTTCAATGGTGATGATAAATTCACTGCTATTTAAAAAAAGAAGGGGCATATTTTTCTCCCTGAAATATGATTATCATAAGCGTTCATGATGTAATCTTAATACTCAATTGGGAAAAGGCAAATAAATGGCAAGTTTTTTAAAAAAAATGGCCTATAATATCTTTTGAACTCTATCCATTGTTTAGGATCAAAAATTTATAAGTTAAACTAAATTGTTTGTCTTTTTGCCCACCAACTGTGAATATATTAATGTTGAATGTGCATAATTGATCATCGTGACCACATCAAATATCGGCAACCCGCCTGTTGCTGCATGAATAATTCTGGCATAGGGCGGCATATTGGTACATTCCAGCACAATCGCACCGATATCAGGATTTAACTCTTTTAGCTTCCGGGCGGTTGTCTTCATCTCCTGTCGACACTTTTTTAAATCCAGTGTCGGCTTACCTTTGATAAAAACAGATGAAAATTCCTCTGCCTGGTCCATACCCATAATGACCAGCGGGTAATGGTCGATCCCTATGGCGGAAAGGTGTTCCAGGGTCAGTGACGCTTTTCGGGCAGTGATGATGCCGACCTTCTGATCTTTTTTAATGATTGATTGAGCCAAATGAACCTGGAGCAGGCTTGATGAAAATACGGGAACAGACAATGCCTGTGTCAATTCCCTGTGAAACAGGGCCAGAAATCCACAGGAGGTGGCAAGGGCAAAAGCGCCATCTTTTATCAAGGAATGACCTGCCTCAATAAAGGGCTGGATCAAACTTTTATCTGCTTTTATGACCATACGTTCCGGAGAGGCTCCATTTACAACCTTGTACCTGACAGGAAAGTTAAACGTGGCCGGGTTGCCGATATCCCCTTTGATGCGTGGAAAAATGGTGTCCAGCATGATGATGCCGATAAATGAGGTGTTTGACTTGTCGTTTACCAAATCCATTATATACAACCTTTCAGTATCTGCTATGACCTCAATTCAAATCTGCCGACTTTTAAAATTGAATTATGAGTTTAAAAAGGCTTTGATATTCACATTTTTTACGGGCGCCCGGGACAAAGAACAGCCGATGTGCTCTGGTTTTTTTTGTGTTAATGCAGTGATAATATCAAAAATCACCGGCCCACAAATTCTTCCCTGGCAGCGACCCATACCACATCTTGTGGCCTTTTTCAAACTACTGATCGTATCAAACCCCTGTTGAATATTCTTTTTAATGGTTCCCATGGTGATCTGCTCACACCGGCATATTATTGTTTCATCAGGGATAGCCGCATAGGCTGAAGCAGGGGCCTGGCACAGACGATTTAAAAAAGATGAATATGCTGTCTGTTGATGATTTAGAAAAAGAAGTCTTTGGATTTCTGCCGTAAATATTTTTTTTGGGTTCCTTGCATTTATTTTACCCACTTTTTTCAAAATGGACATGGCAGCCAGTTTCCCCTGGATAAAGGATTTTTTCGCGCCTGCAATACCCGTAATCTCGCCGGCAGCATAGACAGAGCGGCAAGAAGATTCAAGTGTTTCATCTACCTTAACCACCCAGCCCCCCTTATTTTCCTGGTATTCAAGCTTGCAGCCTGCCTGGACCGGCAATTCAATGTTTGGAGCAAAACCATACCCAACCAATAATGCACCTGAAAAAAATCTGACTTCCGTGCCCGGGATCACATCACCCCGGGGAGTGGTTTTTGCCATAATTGCTGATTGAAATCCTTTGTTACCACTGGCTTGGATCACCCTGTATCCTTGGAACACAGAAACACGATTCAGAAACATCCTTGATGTATAAAATGCACCTTCCAGCAATTTAGACCAATGATTCTTAATAAGGGGAAGAAAAGTCAACTTTTTGATCATGGAATTTTCATCCACAAGTGCTGTGACCTTTCCTTTGTTGCCAAGTATTTCTGATGCCAGAACCATCATAAGTGGACTTGTACCCGCAATCAGGGTGTTATGAGCAGGAAGAACACCATAACTTTTCATCAGAATCTGGGCAGCTCCAAGGGACATGACACCGGGCAGGGTCCAGCCTTTGAAGGGCAGATATTTTTCCCTGGCACCGGTGGCAAGAATGAGGTTTTCGGCCCGGACTTCAATGATTTTTTCTGAGGCTTTTTCCCCGTGAGTTTTTATGTTTTCTATATGGACAAGAAGCCTTCTATCCTTAAAAATGCCCAAAACCCGGGCATTAAAAAGCCAATCAATATCTGGATCTTTGTTTATTGTCCAAACCAGGTCAAATCCTTTTGATTTCATCAAATCAGGCTCGAATTTTGAAAAACATGAAGGTTTTAACCGGGTCTTCCTAAGCAGCTGTCCACCCCTATGACCACTCTCGTCGATGATCAATATATCAAGGCCATGTCCGGCAAGCGTTGCAGCTGCTGAAAGTCCTGCAATGCCTGACCCTACAATGATAACATGATATTGAACGTTCATTCGTTTCCATTCATATTATTTTCTTCAGGTTTCTGTTTTTGAAACAAAGGAACTTCGGTAAGAATTTCCATGTTATCCCTTACCATGGTCATACAGGCCCGCTGGTCCGGAATATTATCAATGGTGACCAGACATTCATAACAGATGCCCATACCACATAAAACGCCTCGATATTCTCCTGTTTTTGTAATTCGAAAATTTTGAATACCTGCTGCTATCAAGGCAGCATGGACGGATTCACCCTCATAAGCCAAAATTTTTTTGCCATTGACCATCAGCATTATTTTGGGACCCCTTTGAACAGAAGCAATCCTCAGATCCCGATTAAAATTCAATTTCCGGTTACCCATGGTGTTTGCCCCCATAGTTCTCGAACCGATCCGGGGAAAAGGCATCCAAAGGGGTATGAATTTTTTGCCCCAAAAGCATACGGGCCATGAGATCTCCAGTGACAGGTGACAATGCAATGCCATCACCTTCGTGGCCGGCAGCCATAAAAAAACCGTTCAGATGCCTGACCGGACCCAGAATCGGTAACCCATCAGGGGTATAGGGCCTGAGTCCTGCAAAGGTTCTGATTACCTGGAAATTCTCCAAAACCGGCAGAACCGCGGCGGTCTGCCTGATAATTCTCCGGATGCCTGACAGGGTGTTTTCTTTATTAAATCCAACAAACTCTCTGGTGGAACCTAAAAGCAGGTTTCCATTATCAGCCTGTTCCATGGAAATGCCCTGACCGGCCTTGTCTGCTAATGAAGGGTCATATTTGGCTGCAATATATTTGGCAGAGATCAGGCAGTGGGCGAGCACTGGTTTTCCGGCATGGGTTACGACAATCTGGCCTCGCCTTGGGTGCACAGGCATTGAAATTCCCACCAGCTCTGATATCAGCCCTGCCATTGATCCAGCGGCATTCACCACAATATCTGCATCAAAATTTCCCCTGGTTGTGGCAACCCCTGTCACGCGGTTGTTTTTGGTATGAATACCCAGCACCTCTGCATGATTAATGATCCTGGCGTGGTTTCTTTTCGCAGCCAGCGCAAACCCAAGTGTTAAATTGATGGGATTAACCTGGGCATCCAGAGGCGAAAAAGTTGACCCCAGGATGCTGGGAGATAAAAAGGGTTCTTTTTCAAGCGCCTGATGCAGGTCCAGCAACCGGACATCCAGGCCAATGGCCTGCTGTTCTTTTATAAATTTTTCCATGGCACGATACTCGGCATCCGTCTCAATAATCACCATACCGCCAATCTTTTTGAACTCAATGTCCGTGGGCAGTTCTTTTTGCAGACCCTCAAACCGATTAAGGCTTTCCATGGCAAGTGAAAGGTGGACTCCTGGTTTTTTGGACTGCATGAAAACCAGGCCGTCACAGGCTCCTGAGCTGCCCGAAGCCAGATCTTTTTTTTTCGATCAGCGTCACCCCGGCATCATTCTTTGCCAGATGATAGGCAATTGAAGTACCGATCACCCCTCCGCCAATGATGACAATTTTGGGAGATGCACTAGGCAAAAATATTTTTCCTCATTATCCTTTTTAGCAATACAATATTTTCTTAATTGTAATTGTCTATGTTGTCTGTTAAACATGATTTATATCCACGTCAAGCAGCGACCAGTCTCCGAATCAGCTCAACTGCTCCAGGTGCGTTATCGCTGAAGCCATCGGCACCAATCTGTTGTGCATAGACATCTGTTACCGGTGCACCGCCAATAATGATTTTTGCTTTAAACCCGGCTTCCTTTAAAGCCTCGACTGCTTTGGCCATTACCGGCATGGTGGTTGTCAGAAGGGCGGATAGACAGACCACATCCGCATTATGAGCATGTGCCGCACTCACAAATTTATCCACGTCCACATCAACCCCAAGATCGACAACATTGAATCCGGCCCCTTCTACCATCATGGCCACAAGATTCTTGCCAATATCATGCAGATCACCTTTTACAGTACCAATGATAACCGTGCCTTTTTCCGTTAAAGCATCGCCTGCAAGATGGGGCTTTAAAACTTCCAACCCTAACTGCATTGTTTTTGCAGCCTGAAGCATTTCCGGAACAAAAATTTCACCGCTGGAAAATTTTTCACCAACAACATCCATTGCCGCTATAAGACCTTTGTTTAAAATGTCATCAATAGAAATTCCACTGCTGATGGCGGCGTTTACATTCTCAACCACTGCCTTTTTGTCAAATACGATCACTGAATTTAAGATATCCGTTAATATCATTTTTCATTTTCCTTATTATCCGACTTTGCTTTCAAAATTATGGTGTTCAAAATAATTAAGCATACTATTGCTAATTCCATTGAAAATTTATTACTTCCTTGTTCATGGCCATATAGTTTTCCTTGGGGGTGACAAGAGAAGATGTTCCTGCCGTAGAAAAAATATATCCAGTCATCCCCTTAGCCCTGTTCAGGTGTGCCAGAGTTTCCTTTGCCACCTCTTCTGGTTTGCCGAGCAGCAAGGTTCCATTGGGATTGATATTGTCAAAAATACAAATGCAATCTTTAACTTTTTCTTTTAATTCCCGAATGTCCAAAACTTTTTCCTGAGTAAGATTCCCCGGCATGATACCGTGAATATCCATTTTCAGAAGCAGATCCACAATACCTGTCTTTACAATATCTCCGCACATGTGGGGAAGCACCTTGGCCCCAAGACGAGATAATTCATTACACACCTTGGTTGTAGGTTCATGGACAAATTCTTTATAATGTGTTGGCGATAAAAGGATGGGACATTCCATGTCAGCTCCGTAAAAAATATAATCCACCCCGGCATCAATCAAGGCTTTACCCAGGGCAATATCCAAAGGGACAATCGCTTCTTGAAGGGCATGCACAAGTGCTGGATTCTCATACATGTCCATCATGATTTCATTTGTACCGCGCAATCGTGTTGCAATGGTAAAAGGAGAGATGTATTCCACTGCCAAGGGTACTTTGCCTTTCAACCGTTCATGGAGCTGGGAAACACCCTTTAAAAATTCGTCCATATCTGGGGTAAAAATGTCTGAGTCAGCCACTTTTTTGATATCCGCCTGGGTTTTAACCGCTGTTTCGTTTATTTGCGGAAGTTCATTTTCAGGATATGTCACCCGACAACCAAGCGCATCCGGGATAATGCCACCTATCAAATTCATTCCAAATATGACCCAATCGAACTGAAATTGCTCCACGGCTTTTACATGTGCTTCGACCATGGCTTCACTTTCCATTAGCGCAGCCCGTGTCGTCGGGCCGAAATAATTGCAAATTGGTGCTTCATAAAAAGGGGCATTGGGCACCCGATCCACCGGCTTAAGTTCGATGGCTGCTTTCATCCTTTCAATAGAATTCATAATTTTTCTCCGTTGTTGTTCATTTATATTCTGACAACTTCCGGCCACTCAGTCCAAACTACTGACAAGCTCAAATCAATCGGAAGCATTATTTTACAATTAAAGTTCCAACCAAATGCCGACGTTTTGTTCCCGTGCCTTATGGTAAATCAAACTGGCAGTTATCAAATCACCAATGGCAATGCCAACACTAATGGCCATGATACATTCAGCATCGTTTTCACGCCCTTTGACCCGACCGGTCAACAATTGGCTGTAATCGCCATCCAGTTTTTCCACATGTGCAAATCGGCCCTGTTCCTTCAGCCAAAAAAGCTGGTCCATATCGTCGCTGAAAATTTTTTGGCAGGCTTTAAATGCAGAAGCATTAAAGTAAGAATCCAGATCCACAGGCAGCAGAAGCATTCCGGGAACTAAATCTTTTTCCTGGATAATGGCCAGCGGGCTTGTCATCATAGGAGCGGCTGTCACCACGATTTGAGCCTTTTGGAAAGCATGTTGAGCGGTCGAAACCCCCTGCAGACCAATGTCTGGATAAACATCCGCCTGTTGCTGAATAAACATCTTCAGGGTTTCCGGGTTTGGATCAAAGATTTTGACCTGGCGAAGATTTGGCAAAACTGTACAAAGTGCTGCCAGGTGTGTTTTCCCCTGAACACCCGCACCGCAAATGGCCAGTGTGTCCGTCTCTTTTACTGTCAAAATTTTTGCGGCCATCGCAGACACGGCAGCGGTTCGCCAGGCAGTGATCCAATTTGCCTCCATAAGTGCCAGGGGAAATCCTGTTTGCGGATCATTAAGCAAAACCAGACCGTTCACTATGGGTAAGCCTTTTTGCTGGTTTGTCGGATAGGCACTGACCCACTTCATTCCTGCCAGATCCATCCCTTTCAGATATCCGGGCAAAGCTCTCAAAAAACAGTTGGGACGGGGATGAATGGTAGGTTTAGAGGGCAGTTCCGCTTTCCCTTCAGCCATATCTTGAAATCCATTTTCAATGGCAGCGATAATTTCTGCAACAGAAATATTCAAGCTTTCGATAGCCGATCTTCCTATAAAAAGCAGTTTTTCTTTCATTACAAGTTTATTCCTTTAAAAACAGTCATTCCACCGTCACCCCTATTCGTCCAGTGTCGTTGTATAGTGGAGTCGGTCATAGGCGAAACAAAACAGCGATTCATCTTTTGTATCATTCCATTCGTGGATTTCATTGATATATTTGAAGTACTGCATCCTTATTCATCCTTTACTTTAGATTCAGCTAATCCTCTGTCAGTTAAAGACATCTATCCATTAAAAATAAGGGCCTTTGATTCAAAGAACAACAGCCCGGCTATCAAACACAGAATAATTAGCTGTATGCTGAAAGGAATATTTCCAAAGAAGAGCGCGCATCCAGCTATAGCAAGGATGACCGAAGATATCATAGAAATTCTATTTTTAAAAAATCGTTCCATGCCTATGGCTAAGATGATTGTTCCGATCAGTGCAAATACGGAAGTTCTAATAATATTCCAAATGGAACCTTCCATTAGCAACGCTGGATAATAGACAAAGGCAAACGGAATAATGAATCCAGTCAGCGAGAGTTTGCTGGCCTCCCAGCCGGTTTTCATAGGATCCGAGTTGGCAATACTGGCACCGGCATATGCGGCAATACACACCGGTGGTGTTACACAACCGATCACCGCAAAGTAAAGCGTGAACATATGTGAAGCCAGGGCCGAAAAGCCGAAACTTTCCATGACCGGCACTCCAATGACCGAAGCCAGGATGTAGGCCACCACTGTAGGAAGCCCCATCCCTATAAACAAGCAGGACAAGGCAATTAAAAATAATGCAACCAAAGGAATGCCGCCCGAAACAGAGGTCACGATTGAGGTAAAGGCCAGGCCCAGGCCGGAATGGGTAATACTGGTGGTAAAAATGTCTGCCACACAGCAGGCGACCGCGATCATTACACTGTTTTTTGCCCCGAGTTCAAAGGCTGTTGCCAATTTTTTGCCAGTTAGAGCCACTTCTGGATTTTTCAAAAAAATACCGATCACGCCAATGAACAAAGCAACAAAAATAGAAACAAATGCTGCCATGAAGGCAGAATATCCCATGATCATCAATACAAGCAAGACCACGATGGGAAGGAAAAGATAGGAGTTAACAAAAATTTCCCGCCAAGGTGGTAGCTCGGAAAGTGGAATGCCTATGAGCCCGATTTTCTTGGCTTCAAAATGAACCATAAAGCCTAAGGCAGAATAAAATAGAATCGCGGGAATCAATGCGGCAATGGCTACATCAAAATAGGGGATCCCTAAAAATTCAGCCATAATAAAGGCCGCGACACCCATGACAGGTGGCATGTACTGTCCTCCGGTGGATGCGGCCGCTTCAACAGCTGCAGCAAATTGAGGTCGATATCCCAGACGTTTCATCATCGGAATTGTAAAACTGCCCGTTGTGTAAACATTTGCTACGGCGATTCCACTGATGCTACCAAAAAGGGCAGAAGTAAGAATTGCAATTTTAGCCGGTCCTCCACTAGCCCAGCCAGCGACTCTTTTCGCCAGTTTCATAAAATAGTCACCAACCCCAACTTCGGCAATAACAGATCCAAAGAGAATAAACAGTACAACATAATTAGCTGAAACGCCTGTCAGGGAACCAAAAACACCATCGCCCTGCTTAAGATACATTGCTTCAATCACTCGTGAATAAGGAACCGGACGACAGTATAAAAAGCCGGGGAGCAAGCTGCCGAGATAAGCGTAATAAAGCACTCCAAAGGCGGTCAGTCCTGATAGAAAAGGTCCCACGGTCCGGCGGGTAGCTTCAAGGACTAGCAGCAATGCAATAGTACCCAGAATTAATTCAGTGGTCAGGACCGGAGTTACATACTCCCATCGTAAATTCAATCGATGGTTCGAAATGATAACAAAAACGGAAACGATCATTGACGCGATACTCAACAGAACGTCCATTACGCTAGGCCGGTGCTGAGGCGATTTTTTCCAGGCTGGATACAGGATAAACGCCAATGGCAACAAAAGTAGAATATGCGTTGCATTTCGAATTCTGGGCTCCATAGTCCCGAATCCAGCCATATAAAGGTGGAATAATGATGTGAAGATTGCCCAGGCAGTTATGGTCCACCCTATTTTTCCATTTAACTCGCGCATGTTTAATTTCCTTTTTATAGCTCAGGAGCATCGAAAAAATAAATAATCTAAAAATTATGATAGTTTTTTAGATCTATCTTTAAAGTCCAGAATAGGGCACGAAGCATTTCTGCAACGCTCCCTATTCGGATTGAATACTAACTAATCAACTAATCGAGCAGTCCAGCCTCTTTCAGATATTTTGCTGCGCCCGGGTGTAACGGGGCCGGAAGATCTTGAATGCCCTTCCGGGGATCCCAATGCTGCATATTAGCAATTTTTTGTATCTCTGCCGATTTTTCCACCAGCACCTTTGTGATCTGATAAACCACGTCATCGGGAACATTGGCATTTACAATCATTACACTGCCGCTGGCCACGGAACGTACGGAATCTGTCTGATTATCATAGCTATTAGCGGGTATTTGATAATCCTGGAATCCCAGTTTTGCAAAATAATCAATATGTTTTTGCTCAAATGAGATGAACTTGAGTTTACGAAAAGGTTGAATCTGCATAACAGGATTGGCTGGCACAAATGTGTTTTCAAAAACAGCCTCAACATGGCGATCTTTCATAAGTTCTATCTGGTCTGGATAACCCGCCCTCATAATTTTTCCACCCCAGGATTCCAGGGTCTTAAAATCTACACCATAAAAATCCATCAATTTTTTAAAGGCGAAAGCATCTGAAATTCCATCTGGAACCACGCCGAGTTTTAACGGATATTTTTTTTCAAACACATCATCCCATGAGTTGATCGGGGAGTCAGCCTGAAAGACAGCGTGCAACGCAAAGACATCATTGGGTTTCATGATGCAACGCAGATCTTTAAATTCCGCAGGAAAAGGGGCTTTCCCCGTATGAGCTGCCTTGACAAAAGGAGTGATCCCCCAGGCCATGTCGACTTCGTGGGTGCCGACCCGCGGCTGATTGCTCATACCACCACCAGGCACAATCCGGGCTTTGATCTCAGGTGAATTGGCGTGAATAATTTCAAAAATAGCTGCCATGGAAGAGTACCAACCGCCTCCAATAATCCCAGAAGCTACTGTAAGCCTCTGGTCTGCCTGTCCGCTGACTGGAACAACCAGAACAACAGCACACAGTGTAAAAAGAATTAGTTTTTTCATTAGTTTTTTCATTAGTTTTTCCTCCCTATAATTTAAAGTTTATACGAAACACAATTATTGCACAAAAATTACACCATGGTTTACATCTCCTTTCATAATTATTGATATATTGATCCCACAACCCTTATTTGCTATTGCATATTTCCTGGGTCTGCATCCAGGAATAGACCGGGGGGATATCATCTGCTTCAGGTTCACTTTTCACATCCAGGAAAACAGGTACTTTGGATTTGAATGCTGTATCCAGTCCCTGAACCAGTTCTTCAGCCGTTTCAATGGACAAAGACTTTAAACCGAATCCCTGGGCCACCTTTGCAGGATTATTGGCATTAAAATCCACGGAAAAATACTTTTCATTACAATGGAGTTTCTGCAGGGCCTTGATCCAGCCAAATGAGCTGTTATTGAAATGGATAAGGACTACAGGGATATTAAGCCGGGAAATGGTTTCCAGCTCTCCGGCTGACATCCCCAGAGATCCATCCCCGAACAGCCCTACCAGCTTTGCATCAGGTCGTGCAAAGTGTGCACCGATCACAGCAGGAATGGCATACCCCAATCCGCCATAGGCACGGGGAATTATAAACCTGGAATCCTTTGCAGCAAGCTTGAGATACCGGGTAATATAGTGTGTAGGGGTACCGGCATCAGAGATCACAATAGTGGTTTCATCAAGGTGATGGTTGAGTTCAGCAATAATCCGCTGAGGTTTTAACGGTGTTGTATCAGCCTGGAATTCTTTTTTTGCATCTTTCCAGAAAACCTGTCGCTGCTGATTCAAATCATTTGCCCAGTTTGATGTTTCCTTTTGAACTGTCTTTTCTTTTAAAAGTGTTAAAAGATCTTCCACCACAAGTTTTGCATCCCCTGCAACACTCAATGTATTTTGAAAATTATTACCAAGCATTTCAGGATTCAGATCAATTTGAAGAATTTTTCGATCCATTTTTTCAGAAGGCATGGACCAGTTGATAGTAGAAACAGAACCCATTTTACATCCGATATATAAAAGGACATCTGCTTCTTCAATGGCCCTGTGGGCATGGGGATGGAAACCATTATCGCCGATAACACCTAAGGCCAGGGGATGATCATCCGGCATAATTCCCTGGCCTGATATGGTTGAGACAACCGGGGCTGCCATCCATTCGGCCATTGACAAAACAGCCTCCCCTGCCTGGGAATGATTGGCACCTCCACCGACTATTATAGTCAATTTTTGCGCCCCTGCCATATAGGAAACCAGGGCTTCCAATTCTATCCTCGCACCCCGGGTCCGGTATGCAGGATAGGTACAACAGTTTTCATCAGCATACAGGTCTTTAGAGCCTTTTGAAAAATCGTCATACAGGGTTTCTTTTGGAAATGCGAGATGGACGGCACCGGGTCGACCAGTTGTGGCAATCCTGAATGCCCTTCGCATCATCTCCGGGATTTTGTCGACTCCTTTTACCACGGAGGCCCATTTGGTAACGGATTCATATAATTTTTGGGTATCCAGTTCGGTAATTGTCTGTTTTCCTTCTCCGGACAGAGGCACATCCGATGTTATGGCAATGACGGGAATGGAAGATGCATTGGCCTCTGCCACACCAGGTATGGTGTAGAGGGAACCGGCACCGGAAGGACATTCACAAAAACCCGGCTTATGACTCAGCCGGGCATAGGCATCGGCCATAAAAGATGCCGATCGTTCATCCCTGGCCATGATATGCCTGATCTTTGATTTATTATCGTACAGAGCTTCATAGAGTTTGATACTGGTATCACCCGGAACACCGAAAATATATTCCACACGATATTTTTCTAACATTTTGACAATAACCTGAGCGCCAATCATATCGGACTCCTTGAAAAAGTAGCCATTAATTTAATTTATTAATTTATTAAATAATTTATTAAATATCAAATTTTATTACAAGAATTATATTCTTTGTCAAGCTAATAATAAAAAAAATATTTAGTTGCTAAAAATAGTCAGACAAGACAGGCTTTGTGAAAATATAGCAGACAATAGGGCTTGCTATTTAATTAATTATTTAATAAATAAAAGCATATTATAAAGAACAATAAAGGATAATAATGTCTTCCAAAAGAATGAACGAAAAAACCATAAAAACAGATTTAACGTATAAGGCCTATCGCTCCATTCGCCAGATGCTCTTCTGCAATGAAATTCTACCGGGCCAGAAAATCAAATACAAAGATCTGGCCAACCGCATTGGTGTGAGCATGACCCCTGTGATCCAGGCTATCAAATGGCTGGAATTTAGAAATATTGTCAGACATGAGGCAAACAAAGGCTATTATGTAAATGAGGTCAGCCTCAAAGAAATTACAGAAGTTTATAATACCCGATTGTTGATAGAGGTATCCTTAGTACCTGACACGTTGAAAAACATGGATGATGCTGGAATAAAAAAACTAAAAAAGGCCCTGGAAAACCATAAAGATGCCGTAGCCGAAGATAATTATTACAAGCGCATAATGACAGATATGGAGTATCACATGTGCCTGGCATCCTTGGCAGATTCTAAAATTCAATTGGAAATGCTTCAGGAATTATTTGATGTTCTTCTGTTAAGATACAGCAGGAACCTTTACTTTTCCAGTGTCATGGATACTTCGTTAAAAGAGCATTCTGATATATTCAACAGCCTTGAAAAAAGAGATAAAAATGGAGTCAACAAAGCTCTTACCTATCATATCACCACGGTGAGGGACCATATTATTAAAGGGATGTCAAGGCTTATACCAGATGCCAGGGATTCCTTTTCTGATGACTATTCTTTTTGATTATAAAACACAAGATAGCCTCGCGACATGAAATCACCCCGGGATCAAATCAATTCGTCTTTTTCGCTAATGGTTTTACAGACCTGTGCCACAAGAAGGACCATATTATCAAAACTGTCAAGCTCAACATACTCATCTGCCCTGTGGGAATTTGCCCCCACAATACCCATCCCGTCAATGGTGGGAGTACCTGCGGCAGCCGTATAATTGCCATCGGAACAACCGCCTGTTGAAATCGCTTCCATGGGCAGCCCGATTTTTCCCCCGGTTGATTGAATCAGGTCCCAAAGCTTTTGGGTTGCATCCCCAGGTTCCATGGGCGGCCTGTCAATGTGGCCTTGAACAATTATTTCAGAGCCTTTTAAATGGGGGTGTTCAGGCAGGGTTTTAAAAAAAGTTTCTATCCGCTCTTTTTCATCCAGTTTTAAAATTCGCACATCCACTGAAGCCTGGGCCTTGTTTGGGATAATATTGACTTTATCCCCGCCTGTGATGACTGTGACATGGGCCGAGGTTTGCATTTCATTTTGATTCAGCTGATTAATTTTAACAATCTGATGGGCAAGTTCGACAACTGCATTGATCCCTTTTTCCGGATCAGCTCCGGCATGGGCTTCCTGTCCTTTTACCATAACCTGAAACCAGCCCCCGCCTTTTCGTTGAAGAACAAAACGGTAGCCCGGCCGACAGGGTTCAAAGACAAAAGTTCGAAGACTTTTTTTCGCCGTTGACATAATCCAGTCCCTGGAAGCCTTAGAACCGGTTTCCTCATCCCCGTTAAAGGCAACACAGACAGACAGTGAATCAAGGATACCTTCATGTTTAAGGGTTTCAAGAACATGCAATACCACAAGCAATCCGCCTTTCATATCGCAGACACCAGGGCCGAATGCCCTGTTTCCTTTAATTGAAAAGGGACGCTTTTCAACTTCCCCTGTGGGAAATACAGTATCCATATGCCCCAGGAACATGATATCAAAAGGCTTTTTGGAAGGCCGATGTTCTGCATAAAGACAGGGAACCTTTTTATCCCCTAAAAATAAAACTTCAGTATCAAGGCCTATCCCGGTAAATCTTTTTTCAAAAAACCGGGCGACTTTTTCGATTCCGCTTTTATTGTCGCTGCTGCTGTCAATATTAATGATGGTTTCAAAATCTATTAAAAAATTTTCGTGCCGGACTTCAATATATTGTTTCATAGCGGTATCATTTTTTCCTCATAATTAGTTTTTAATGCCTGTACAGTTTAGCGATTATATCGCTGTGGGTCACGTCAAACAGCTAACCCGTTAATACAGGCCCTATAATACGCTTATTGAATCAGGTGTCAATAAGCATAAGATTTGTTTTGTCATGGTCTTGAATCTAATCTTAAAAAAAAATTTGTTTTGTATCATAATTTATTATAGAGTACTTTGCATTAAAATTAACTTTGATATGATAAGTATGACAAATTTTTTGTTTCGACGATAAAGTACATTCTAATTTGAAAAGAGATGGAATATGGCAGAACAAGCAACTCCTGAAGAATTGAGCCAACAGATTTCAGATTTAGAAAAAAAGGTGGGAAGATACGCTGTACAAAACAAAGATGAAAAATATCGTATTCTGTTTGAAAAATCCAAAGACGCTATTTTAATCATTGAAAATGAAAAATTTGTTGACTGCAACAAGGCAGCTGTGGATATGCTGGGGTATAAAAACAAAAACGAACTCCTTCAAACCCATCCTTCCCAATTATCTCCGGACAAGCAGCCGGATGGCAGAGACTCCTTTACCAAAGCAAATGAAATAATGGATCTTACGCTGAAAAACGGCAGCAATAGATTTGAATGGGATCACATCAGAGCAAATGGAGAAATTTTCCCTGTAGAGGTTCTTCTAACGACAATCTCTAACCAGGAAAGCAACCGGATAATTCATACTATCCTGCGTGATATCACGGAGCGTAAATTGGAAGAAAAGGCCCGACAAAAAGAAAAAGAAACCCTTTCAATAATTCTTGAAAGCACACCCCATGGAATTACATTGATTGATAACAACAATAAATACCTCTATGTAAATCCTTATTTTACAGAAATAACAGGGTATACGCTTAAAGATATTCCCACCCGGGAAGACTGGTTTAAAAAAGCTTATCCAGAAGAAAAATATCGGAGTAAAGTCTCTAAAGCATGGGGTAACGACAGCAATCAAAAGGGTCATGAAAAGAATCGCGAATTTAAAATAAAATGCAAAAATGGCCAGTCAAAATATATAGAATTCAGATCCACTTTTTTAAAGGATCGAACAATTTCTGTGCTTACGGATGTCTCCGACCAAAAGCAGGCTAAAAAAGAATTGGAATTATTAAATTTTAAATTAAAACACGAGGCCACCCATGATCCTTTAACCGGTGCCATGAACCGCCGTGCTATTTTAGACAACCTGAGTAAAGAATTGATCCGTGCCAAGAGAAGAAACACCAAGCTAAGCATCGGGTTATGTGACATTGATCATTTTAAACTTGTAAATGACAAGTATGGTCACCAGGTGGGCGACGATGTCCTGTGCAGTTTTGTCAAAGTCATGCAGAACACCCTTCGGCCCTATGATCTATTGGGCCGATATGGCGGAGAAGAGTTTCTATTGGTTATGCCCGATTCTTCCATGTCGACTGAAGAAGGTTTATACGAACGTTTGAGAGCAAAGATAGCCGATCATAAAATGACGACAAGATCAGGTGAGGTCGGTATTACTGTCAGTATCGGCATTACAAGCAGTACAGGGGATGATACAGCAGATGCAATGATAGCAAAAGCCGATACCGCCTTGTACAGGGCTAAAGGAAATGGACGTAATCAATTGGTTTTTGCTGATTAAACAATTTGATATGATATTATTTTAATTGGTTATGCAGATATTTTTCCATGCCCGTGATTATGGCAATGGCGTTAATAAGACCAAGTAAATGTGCCGATAGGCCTTGTCCCATGAAAAAGCTTTACCGGCACTGTAAATCAATTAATGAACTTTGACAGATACAAATTCCCCGTTTATAATTTCCATTTCCTGGTACGTACCAGAAACTTCACCAATTTCATTGAATTCTACATCTTCAGCACCGACATAATCAATTTCGCCGCCTTTGGCTAAAATTTCCAGACCTTTTTTCAGTTCTCCCGCGAAAATTTTCTCACCCGGTGCGTTGGCAACGGCCATAACATGTTTCCAGATGCTGGTTTTATCAGTTGAATTGCCTGCCTGGGCAGCCAGTATAATCAACGCTGTTGCATCATAGGAAGATCCCCTGAAGGGGCCGTCAATTGCAATTCCAGCTGACTCGGCAATGGTTTTCCATTTTTTTGTTGACGCACTTTCACCACCCGGCATGGTACCATAGGAGCCGTTTAAAGCTTTACCAAAATGTTTGGTCAATGAAGGACCAATCATGCCATCGGTAAAGATAAAACTGTCAAATGCACCCGAGTCCAGAGACGCTTGAATAATGCCCTTTCCTCCTTGATCAATAAAACCGAATATGACCAGAACCTTGGCACCGGAAGCCGATAATGTACCAACCTCTGCTGAGTAATCTGCTTTGCCGTCTTCATGGGAGGATATCATTAAAATCTTGCCGCCTAATTTTTTATACGCCGTTCCAAATGATTCAGACAAGCCTTTGCCATAGTCATTATTGGTATAGGTTATGGCAACTTCTTTAATGCCTTTGTCAATGGTTATATTGGCTAAGACCTGTCCCTGCCTGGCATCTGAAGGCGCGGTTCTAAAATAATATCCATTATCCTCAATCTCAGACAGGGCCGCTGACGTGGCAGATGAAGAAATGGTGGTTATCCCATTGGGAGCAGATACTTTGGTTGCAACGGCAGCGCTTGTTCCGGAACAACTGGGACCCACAATTGCAACGACTTTTTCAACAGTGACAAGTCTTTCCGCAGCTGCAACTGCTGCTGCCGCATCAATACAGGTTGAATCAGCACGAACCGCTTTGATTTTTGCTCCTCCCAGAAAAACCCCTGAACTTGATGCTTCATTAATTGCATATTCAGCTGCTGAAGCCATTGGTGGTGTCAATGACTCGATTGGTCCGGTAAAGCCCTGTAATATACCAATCTTCATGGTTTCAGCGGCAAAAGATACCGTGGTCAGAGTTAGTGCAAATACAACACAAAAAATGATTTTAAGATAGTTTTTCATACAATCCTCCCTTTTAGAGTTTTTTGTTTTTTTCCGGCAGTATGCCGTCGGGACTGAACCGCATAACCACCAATAAAACCACACCCATAAATATTAACCTTATATATTGTGCATTGTTCAATAAATGTTGTCTGATATAATTTTCTTTATCTAAAAACGATGTCGATAAATCTGCCAGCCAGAACCCAACCGGTTCTGCCTCAATCCAGAGAAACCAGATTAAAAATCCTCCCACAACCGATCCTAGATTATTGCCTGATCCTCCTACAATCACCATAACCCAGATCAAAAATGTGTATCTTAAGGGAATGTATGAACCCGGAGTGAACTGCCCATTATACGTCACCAGCATGGCACCGGATACCCCCGCGATTGCTGAACCGATAACAAATATCTGCAAATGCCTTTGTTTTACATTTTTGCCCATGGCCGAAGCAGCGGTTTCGTTATCGCGAATCGCTCTTATCATCCTGCCCCACGGCGAATCAAGGGCAAGACCGGCCAGAATAATGATCAGCAGCAGGACTGCCAGAAACAATCCTGAATAGCAAAGTTTTACCAGTATAATTGACGCGTCACTAATATGGGAACTTAAAGCTGCGGCCTGTTCAGCAATCGGT
>JAOZRF010000483.1 GCA_029940245.1 Desulfobacula sp. | reverse complement strand
ACTGGGTAAAGATATTTTACCTGATCTGATTTCCACAGCCTGTGCCGGCCAGAAAAAAGGAGGGGTTTTAAAATATGCTATGCAGGTACAGGAAATGGCTGATCCGGCTACATGGTCATGGACCCAGAAATCGATTGTTGGCCGTCATATTGTTGAATATATGGTTATCACCGGGCCGGACAATATTACCAGACCCGGCCTGGCAGAAAGCTGGGAAGCATCTGATGATCTGAAAACATGGACTTTTCACCTTCGCAAAGGGGTCAAATGGTCCAATGGCGATGATTTTATAGCCGATGATGTGGTGTTCAACTTTACCCGGTGGCTTGATCCCAAAACAGGATCATCCAACTTGGGGATGTTCAATGCCATGATCGAAGAGACGGGCAAAAAAGATTCTAAAGGCAATCCCATCAAGCGAATGATCAAAAATGCCGTGGAAAAAGTAGATGACCATACTGTACGGCTTAACCTTAAATCAGCGGTTCTGTCTATTCCTGAAAACCTTTACAATTATCCTACTGCTATTGTTCACCGAAACTTTGAAAAAGAGGGCGGGGATCTGACTAAAAATCCGGTTGGTACCGGACCCTACGCACTCACTGAATTCAAGGTGGGTGAGATAGCTGTATTGAAAAAACGCAAAGAACCCTATTGGGGTGGTGAAGTTTTTCTGGATGAAATTCGCATTATTGACCTGGGTGAAGATGCCGGCGCATATCTTGCCGCCATCGCTTCAAAACAGGTGGATTTAATCTATAACCTTGATTTAACAACACTTGAGGCTGCCAAGAATATTCCGGGAATCAAGGTTGTCTCAATTCCATCAACACAAACCGGCGTTATCCGTATGAAGGTGAATAAAAAACCCTTTACCGATGTCCGGGTACGTAAAGCCGTACAAAAATGCTGTGATGCCCAAAGAAATCTTGATATTGCCCACCAGGGCTTAGGGATTGTTGCAGAACACCATCATGTTGCCACTATCCATCCCGAGTATTTCAAACTGCCGCCGTTTAAACAGGACATAGAAGGGGCTAAAAAACTGCTTGCAGAAGCAGGATATCCCGATGGACTTGAAATAACCTGCAACGTGGGGAATACAGATGGTGTCTGGGAACAGAATTCCGTTGCCGTACTCAAGGAAGACTGTGCCAAAGCCGGGATCAACCTTAAAATGAATGTCATGCCTATGGCACAATACTGGGATGTCTGGACAAAGGCGCCCTTCAGCCTCACTTCCTGGACCCACCGTCCTCTGGCCGTCATGGTATTGGGTCTGGCCTACCGTTCAGGCGTACCCTGGAATGAATCCAGCTATGATAATCCTGCCTTTGATGCCGCCCTGAACGAAGCAGAAGCAACATTAAATGTTGAAGCCCGTCGGGCCAAGATGGAAAAGGTTGAAAAAATTCTTCAGGATGACGCTGTCATGGTACAACCTTTCTTTAGATCTGTTTTTACTGCAGTTGCAGATAATGTGGTTGGTTTTGAGATGGATCCGGTCAGATACTATCGCTTTCACAAGGTTTCTCTGGCTTAATTGATACCATTGTAATATCTGGTAAGGGGGCATTTTCCCCTTACCAGACACTAAACTCTTGTTCTAAAATTAAGGAGTCAGAATGGTATTGCTGCTCTTAAAGCGAATCGGGTTCATGGTGTTTACCATGATCACCGTATCCATAATTCTTTTCATGCTTCTGGAAACAGGCCTTACAGGAGACCCGGCCACCCGGGTCCTGGGTAATTTTGCCTCTGATGCACAAAAAGAACTGTGGCGGAATCAGCAGGGGTATAATAAGCCCATTGTAGTGCGCTATGCAAAATGGCTGGGCAATTTTGCCACAGGCAATCTTGGTAACTCCATTCGTTACAAAGGTCCGGTAAAAGACGTGCTCTTACCAAGGCTATGGAATACAGCCATCTTAGGCTTCTGGACCTTTGCCATCATGATCCCTTTATCATTAATATTAGGTGTTTTGTCCGGAATGAAGGAAGGTTCCCTTCTGGATCGGAGCATATCGGTTTTTGGCATTTTGACCACATCTATACCGGAATTTGCCAGCTCTGTATTTTTTTCAGCCCTTTTTGTATTTGGTTTAAAGTGGCTGCCCGGAACAAGCGCCATGTCAGGAGGATTTGAGTTTAAACAACTGATCCTTCCCGCCATGGTATTAGTGGTTTATGATTTTGGGTATGTTGCCCGTATGACCCGGGCATCAATGGCCGAAGTGATGACATCTCAATATATAAGATCAGCGGTCTTAAAAGGTCTTCCCTATAAACAGGTTATTATCCGGCATGCATTGCGCAATGCATTAATAGCGCCTTTCACTGTCATTATGCTGCAAATCAACTGGCTTTTGTCCGGCGTTATTGTTGTTGAATTTTTCTTTGCCTATAAAGGGTTTGGTGCGC
>JAOZRF010000482.1 GCA_029940245.1 Desulfobacula sp. | reverse complement strand
ATTAAACTCATTGCAAAAAAAATCGGGGTTCCCTTTGTAAAGGCAGATGCCACTAAATTTTCTGAAACCGGTTATGTTGGAGGGGATGTCGAGGATTTAATCCGGGATCTGGTCAGGGAAGCCAACGATGATATCAAACTTGCCGAATGCGGGATTGTCTACATTGATGAGATTGATAAAATTGCGGCAAGCCCCAGTGTAATAGGTGCCCAGGTGTCCCGGACAGGTGTTCAGAGAGCGCTTCTAAAACCAATGGAAGAAACGGATGTTAACTTAAAAGTTCCCCATGATCCTGTTTCCATGATGCAGGAATTGGAATCCTATCAGAGAACCGGCAAAAGGACCACGCGGGTTGTAAATACCGCTAATATCCTTTTTATTGTCAGTGGGGCATTCTCAGACCTTTCTGATATCATCAGAAAAAGGTTATCAAAACAGAATATCGGATTTGGGTCAAAGCTTGTAAAACCTCAAAACGAAAATGAGCTGTTAAAACTGACCAAAGCGGAGGACCTGGTGAACTTTGGCTTTGAATCTGAATTCATTGGAAGACTTCCTGTCAGATGTATTCTTGAAACTCTCAGTCAAAAAGACCTGTTCTCAATTTTAAAAATGCCCAATAATCCGGTTATTTTGAGTAAACGGCTTGATTTTCATGCATACGGTATAAAAATTATTTTCACGGATGATGCGTTAAAACTTCTTGCAGAAAGGGCATATAAAGAAAATACCGGGGCCCGGGGACTTGTCAGTGCGATTGAAGAAGCATTGCTTGTTTTTGAAGAAAACCTTCCTTCACATGATCTTTTAAAATTCACTGTGACAAAACAGGTGCTGGAAGATCCCAAAACCCATCTTGAAGATTTTTTATCAAAACAAAATTCTTTAAAATGGGATAATCTTTATGAAAAAGCCCTCCTTGACCAGAAAAATTATATTTCAGCATACATTAAGGAGAATCGTCAAACATTATACATAAGGCATGGACTTACCCTTTCACAAATCCGATGCGATATGACAGCGCTTTATTTCTGCAACACTGTCATTGAAATTGATGAGGCCTTAAAAAAAATAAAAAAATATCATGATTCAATTAAGGAAATTGAGGTTGAAGTGTTAAAAAGCTATAATTTGAATATTATTTTTGAAGAGGATGCTATTGATTTTTTAATGGAACAATTTATCAGTCATAATGCAACAATTGAAGAAATATTATCAAAAATATATGACAATTATTATAATGGATTTAACCTTATTCGTGAAAAAACAGGAAAAAACAGGTTTTTCATCTCAAAAAATGCCTTGATAAACAATGAGGCCTATCTTAACGATCTTATCAGGAAAGAAATAAAATGATTGGAATTTCAAAACTTTATTGTGCAACTGTTGAACCATCAGATGCATTAAGATACTCAAGACAATCAGGGCAATTACCTTCCCATCTTTTGCAGTTTTCCAAAGATAAAAAGCCCGTTGTGGTCTGGAACATGACAAGACGCTGTAATCTTAAATGTGTTCACTGCTATGCCAGAAGCGAAGACATTTCCTATGACAATGAGCTTAACCATGAACAATGCATTACCATGATTGATGACCTGGCTCAATTCGGCGTACCCGTTCTTTTGTTTTCAGGCGGAGAACCCACTGTGCATCCAAGACTTGCCGAGTATGCCGAATATGCTGTCAGCAAAGGCATGAGGGCGGTTATTTCAACCAATGGGACCCTTATCACCAGGGAAAAAGCCAGGGTATTTAAAGAGATCGGACTTTCCTATGTGGGGATCAGCCTTGACGGCATGGAAGAAACCCACGATAAATTCCGGGGAGTTAAAGGATCTTATAAAAAAGCTATGGAAGCCATTAAAAACTGCCAGGAAGCTGGAATCAAAGTCGGGTTAAGGTTTACCATCAACAAAAGAAATGCAAAGGACATTCCCGGTATCTTTGATCTTCTTGAAGAAAAAAACATTCCCAGAGCCTGTTTTTATCACCTGGTATATTCCGGCCGCGGCTCTGAAATTGCCAGGGAAGACCTCTCCCATGAAGAGACCCGAAAAGTGCTTGATCTTATCATGGACCGGACAAAAGACCTTCATGACCGGAACTTACCCAAAGAGGTCCTAACCGTGGACAATCACGCGGATGGCCCCTATATTTATCAAAGATTATTGGATGAAGACCCGAAAAGAGCTGCTGAAGTTCTGGAACTGCTTAAAATGAATGAGGGCAATAATTCCGGCCGGGGAATCGGATGTATTTCCTGGGATGGTGAAGTCCACCCGGATCAGTTCTGGCGGGAAAAAAGCCTGGGCAACGTTAAAGACAAACCCTTCTCCCAGATCTGGACCAATGTTGACAATGAATTTTTAATGAAACTCAAAGAAAAGAAAAAATATGTAAAAGGCCGGTGCGCTGAGTGTAGA
>JAOZRF010000089.1 GCA_029940245.1 Desulfobacula sp. | reverse complement strand
CTCCACTCAGCTTAGGAGCCGATCAGACCCTTTACTCCATGGGGGGAACAACTCTGGGAAAGGAGGATTTCCTCAAGCTCCTCATCACCCAGCTCCAGTATCAAGATCCGCTAAGTCCCCTGAACAACCAGGAGTTTATTGTACACAATATCAATTTACTTGAAAAAGAGGGGCTGGCAAAGATCAATTATTTACCTTTTGCAGCCAGAATCCTGATAGAAAATCTTGCACGGAATATGGATTTAAAAACCATCCAATGGTCTGATATTGTCACTGCAGCTAAATTCTATGATACCAATATGAAAACCTCTGAATTGATTGCTTTCTATCCTGCAAGGGTATTGATGCAGGATTTTACAGGCGTTCCTGCTGTTGTTGATTTTGCCGCGATGAGGGATGCTGTCAAAAAAGCAGGGCTTGATCCCAAAAAAATCAATCCCATGGTCCCTGTGGACCTTGTCATTGATCACTCGATCCAGGTGGATCATTTTAAAGAAAAAAACTCCTTTTTCTTAAATGCCCGGAAAGAATACGAGCGAAACAAGGAGCGGTATCAGCTCTTAAAATGGGCCCGGAAAAGCTTTGACAATTTTCGGGTTGTCCCGCCGGAATCAGGGATCTGCCACCAGGTAAATCTTGAATATCTTGCCACTGTGGTTTCAACACAAAAAACCAGAGATGGTATTCTGGCATTTCCCGACACCCTTGTGGGCACGGATTCCCACACCACCATGATTAATGCCTTAGGGGTTCTTGGCTGGGGCGTGGGCGGCATTGAAGCGGAAGCTGTCATGCTGGGTCAGCCCTATTACATGAATCTGCCTGAAATTGTGGGTGTCAATTTTAAGGGTAAACCGCAAAAACAGATTACGTCGACGGACATTGCCCTTTATGTAACCCATATTCTTAGAAAGGAAAATGTGGTTGAAAAAATTATTGAATATACTGGCGCTGGGTTAAAGTACCTGACATTGACGGACAGGGCCACCATATCCAATATGTCCCCGGAATATGGTGCCACCGCAGGGTTCTTTCCCGTTGATGACCATACCCTGGAATACCTTAAAAAAACCAATCGAAGGAAAGCTGCCGACCTTGTTGAAGCATATTGTAAAACCTGCGGACTTTTCAATTTCCACAATAACGATATAAAATTTTCCAAAGAGATAAGCATTGATCTTTCTTTGATTGAAACGACTATTGCAGGGCCTTCAAGGCCCCAGGACAGGCTTTCTCTTGCTGATGTAAAAGAAAAGGTCACCCGGATATTTGACCTTGGGAACCGAAAAGATCTTCAAATCAATCCTGAAAATAAACCCCGGGCTCTCACCAACGGAAGTGTGGTGATTGCCGCCATCACATCCTGTACCAACACGTCCAATCCATACACCATGATCGGTGCCGGGCTTGCTGCCAGAAAAGCCGTAGAAAAAGGCCTGTCCATTCCCTGGTATGTGAAGACGTCTTTGTCCCCGGGTTCCAGAGTGGTTCTTGATTACCTGAAAGACGCGGGTTTAATAGAATATTTCCAAAAACTTGGTTTTAACAATACGGGTTTTGGCTGCATGACCTGTATCGGCAACAGCGGCCCCCTTGATCCCTTTATTGAAGAATCCATTAAAACCAATAAAATGGATGTCATGTCTGTTCTTTCGGGCAATCGGAATTTTGAGGCAAGGATACACCAGGCAGTAACAGGCAATTTTTTAATGTCACCCATCCTTATAGTGATCTATGCCCTGGCCGGAAGAATTGATATTGACTTTAAAACAGAACCCCTTGGATTTTCAGAAAATGGAACTCCTGTATTTATAAAGGATATCTGGCCGGAAGCCGAGGAAATAAATCATTTTGTCGAAAAACATGTCCATGAAAGATTTTTCAAGGACCAGTATGCCGATATTTTTACAGGCAAAAGGCTCTGGCAGGAACTTGGGGTAGCTGAAACCACCACCTTTAATTTTAATGAGGATTCAAACTATATCAGGAACCCTCCTTTTTTCAAAGATTTTCCCCTTGATGTGCCGGATCTTGAGGATATAAAAAATGCCAGAGCCCTTCTTGTTCTGGGGGACTCTGTCACAACAGACCATATTTCTCCTGCAGGTGCCATTCCTGTGGATTATCCTGCTGGAAAATACCTTGTTGAAAACAGTGTGAAGCCCTGGGAGTTCAATTCCTACGGCTCCCGCAGGGGAAACCACGAAGTCATGATGCGGGGCACATTTGCAAATATCCGGATAAAAAACAAACTTGTTTCCGATGTCGGCGGCTTCACCCTTAAATTTCCGGAAAATGAGCTTGAATCTGTATTTGATGCCTCCCAGAGATACCAGGCTCAAAAAACAGATCTGATTGTTTTCGGGGGAAAGGAATATGGGACGGGTTCATCAAGGGACTGGGCAGCCAAAGGCACCAGCCTTTTGGGAGTAAGAGCTGTCATTGCAAGCTCTTTTGAAAGGATACACAGATCCAACCTTGTGGGCATGGGGGTTCTGCCCCTGGTTTTCAAAGCGGGGGAATCCTTTGAAACCATAGGGCTTAAAGGTGATGAAACCTTTGAAATCTGTCAGTTAAACCAGATCCGGCCCAATGGGGGTTTAAAGGTTAAAGCCATTAAAAATGGCAAAAAAAAAATATTCCATGTTATTGTCAAACTCAACACGGATATTGAAATCGACTATATTAAAAACGGGGGAATACTTCACTATGTGCTGCGTCAAATGATCACCGCATAGATGGGGTTTTCGGTCGGACAATAGAAACAGCCAATTTTCCCGATTACTGCGTTGGGTCATAATTTTTTATTTTTTTTACCTTTAATATAAGTTTATGGTATATAGACTCTGCTGTTTTTTTAAAAAATATTTTATTAAAATTATAATTTAAGGAATTTTTGGATCATGGAAATTAATCATTATGAGTTGAAATATGGTGAATTTGGCGAAACCATAGGGGTACAAATTAATTTGCGGGGTTTTGATATACTTCGTTTCAATAATATCAGCAAAGGCACTGCCTTTACAATTGAAGAAAAAATCAAGTTCAAGCTTTCCGGCTTTCTGCCGCCAAGGGTAAAAACCCTTGAGGAGCAGGTTCAATCAAGTCTTAATATCATTGACAAAAAAGAAAGCGCCATTGAAAAATTTATTTATATCCGAAGTCTTTATGACAGGAATGTTGTCCTGGCCCATGCTGTTATTGCCAGCGATGTCACAAAATTTCTGCCCATTATCTATACCCCCACCGTGGGTCTTGCCTGTCAGCAATACTCAGCCATGTTCCGCAGACCCAGCGGAATCCATTTTTTCCCGGATAACATTGACTATGCAGAATATATCCTGCAAAACTATACAGACAAGGACATAAGGGTAGCCGTTGTAACGGACAACCAGGGAATTTTAGGGATTGGTGACCAGGGTGCCGGCGGTCTGCCCATCTGTCTTGGAAAATTGATGCTCTACACCCAGGGAGCTGGGATCGCACCCTGGCACTGCCTTCCCATAAGCCTTGATGTGGGCACGGATAATCAAGAATTATTAAATGATCCAAACTATCTGGGATGGCGGCACAAACGTCTCACAGGAAAAGTATATTATACCTTTATCGAAAAATTTGTAATCGCGTTTAAAAAGGTTTTTCCCCATGCTCTGTGCCAGTGGGAAGATTTTTCAAAACAAACGGCTTTTACCGTTCGGGATAAATATATCAAAGAGGTGATTTCCTTTAATGATGATGTCCAGGGGACGGGTTCCGTGGCAGTTGCCGGAATCCTTGCTGCCATGAAGGTCAAAAAAGAAAAAATGACAGACCAGGTCTATCTGGTGAATGGTGCCGGTGCGGGTGGCGTTGGGATTGCCGACCAGATCCAGACAGAACTTGTGGAACAGGGACTGAATAAAAAAGATGCCATTGCCAGAATTTTTACCATGGATTCAAGGGGAATTGTCACCACTGACAGAGAACTTGAACCCTATAAAGTAAAATTTGCCAAAGACCCGAAAACACTTACCTGGTTGAAAACTTCAAAAGACAATACCCTTTTGAACGCGGTTAAAAATGAAAAAGTCACTATATTAATCGGCACATCAGGGCAACCTGGACAATTTACAAAAGAAATTGTTCAAGCGGCCTGTAAAAACTCTGACAGACCAGTTATCCTGCCTTTGAGCAATCCCACCACAAAGGCAGAAGCACTTCCAAAAGATGTCTATGAATGGTCAAATGGCAAAGCGCTTGTGGCAACAGGCTCTCCTTTTGATCCCGTCCATCACAATGGCAAAGACTATCGAATCGGACAGATGAACAATTCCTTTGTCTTTCCGGGTATCGGATTAGGAGTTGTGGCATCTGGTGCCACAGAAGTTTTGCCGATCTTTTTTTCTGCGGCATCCCATGCCGTTGCAGAATTTATCAGCAAAGATGATCTTAAGGATGGTATTCTTTTTCCACCCCTGGATCAGTTCAGAAAAGTCTCTCTGGAAGTTGCCAAACGAGTCGGTGCTGAAGCCATAAAGGCCAATGTCACGCAAAAGGATTGTGCCTTCTCAAAATTTAAACACAATAATGATCCTGAACGGCTGAATACCCTTGTGGATAAAATGTGCTGGGACCCGCAATACCTTGATATAGTTTAACAAAAATTAAATGCCTCGGCCAATTTTACCTGCCCATAACAATTAGCCGGGGCTTTCTCCATGATTAAAAAAAATCCATATACAACCCAAATAAAAAAAACAGCAAATGATTATTTTCAATCAGGCTGGTGCGCAATTACCATGATTCAAATTAACCATCAGGAATATACCCATGGGAAAAACAACGATTGTTCGAACAACCACCTGGTCGGCAGGCCCGGGATGCCACGGCGGCTGCGGCGTGCTTGCCCATATTAAAGACAATAAACTGGTAAAGATCGAAGGGGACCCGGCTCACCCCTGGAACCAGGGTCGTCTTTGCGCAAGGGCCCTTGCCATGACCCAGTATATCGATCACCATGACCGGTTAAAGTCTCCCCTCAAACGGGTGGGAAAACGCGGGGAGGATCAATTTGAAGAAATTTCATGGGACGAGGCCTTTGATATCATAGAAAAACGGATGAAATCCATCCGGGATGATTTTGGCCCTGAAAGCATGATTTTTTCAATGGGAACGGGCCGGGACATCGGTCCCTGGATCTGCATGCTGGCATACGCTTTCGGCAGCCCCAATGTCATGTTTGCCCTGAGCGGGAATGCCTGCTACAGCCCGAGAATTGCCGCCCTTGATACTGTACAGGGAGATTATTGCGTATTTGATGCGGCCCAGTGGCTGCCGGGACGGTACGATCACCCTGAATACAAGGTGCCTGAATGCATGATCATCTGGGGATATAATATTTCCGCCACCTGTCCTGACAATTTGTTTGGCCACTGGATCATTGATCTGATGAAAAAAGGAACCAAAATCATCACCATTGACCCAAGACTCTCCTTTTTTGCCTCCCGGTCAAAATACTGGCTTCAAATCAGGCCGGGAACAGATGCAGCCCTTGCCCTTGGATTTTTACATGTCATCATTAAAGAAAAGCTGTATGATAAAAATTTTCTTGAAACCTTTACAGATGCCCCAAGACTTGTCAGAAACGATACGGGAAAATTATTAAGGGAATCAGATGTTGTAAAACGCGGATCAACGGATAATTTTGTTGTTTTTGATATACAAAAAAACACATTTGTTATCTGGAACACCCTTGGGCAGGAATATTCCATTGCCAACACAACGCCCGCATTGACAGGAAATTTTAAAATAAATCTGTTAAATGGAAAATCCATTTCCTGTGTAACCGCGTGGGATAAATTCAAGGAAAGCTGTGAGCCTTATACGCCCCAAAAAGTCGAAGAAATCACTTTTGTTGCGGCAGGGGATATTGAAAAGGCAGCCAAATTTTATGCAGGGGCCAAACCGGCTGCCATCCACTGGGGGGTTCCCATTGACATGACCCCGGAAATCACCCCCTTATGCCATGCAATTGCAGCTTTATGGGCTCTGACCGGCAACCTTGATGTTCCGGGGGGAAACGTCTTTACCCGGTCGGCATTTAATGCCGTTGCCTATGCTCTTCCCGGTGCCGAAGGGGTCATCAAATTAAAGGATCCGGCCCAGGACAAACCGCGAATCGGCAAAGATGAATATGGCCCGTTCAATCAATTTATATGGCGGTGCCAGACGGACAAGGTCATTGAACAAATTTTCAGTGAAAAACCATATCCTGTCAAGGGATTGTGGATGCAGACCTGTAACCCTTTATCCGGCATCGGGCTGGATCCCAAACTCTGGCAAAAGGCTCTGGAAAAACTGGATTTCATTGTCGGGGTTGATTTATTCATGACCCCTTCTTTGCGGTATGCCGATATTATCCTGCCCGCGGCAACCTTTCTTGAAAAAGATGGGGTGCGATCCTGGTGGGTACCGCTGCAGACCATTAACAAGGCAGTAACAGTGAAAGGATGCAGACCTGATGTGGAGATTAACTTTGAACTGTCAAAACGCTTTGATCCGGATTTTAAATGGGAAACCATTCATGATCTTTTTGATGAAATACTTAAACCGTCTGGAATGAGCTTTGATGAACTTGCCAAAAAAGGGTGGGCCCTGCCACCGGAAAACCATGCGTCACGACCCTATTTCCGCCATGAAAAAGGATTACTCAGATCCGACGGCAAGCCCGGCTTTGCCACACCATCAGGAAAATTTGAGCTTTATTCCACCTTAAGAGAAAAATGGGATCTAAAGCCTTTGCCCTATTTTAAGGAACCGCCCTTTACCCCGGTTTCAAGACCGGACCTGTTTAAAGATTATCCCCTGATTCTCAGTACCGGCAGGCGGTCACCTGCCTTTTTTCACGCAGAACACCGCAATATCCCCTGGCTCAGAACCCTTGATCCTGACCCTGTGGTGGAAATCCATCCTGACACGGCAAGCAAAAATAATATTTCAAACGGTGAATGGGTTGTTGTCGAGAACTGGATGGGAAAAGCCCGATTCAAGGCCAAAGTAACCAAAATTATTCCGCGCTGGATGGTTATGGCTGCCCATGGGTGGTGGTTCCCGGAAAAAAAGGATGACCCCTTGTTTCACACCTTTGAATCCAATATCAATATGCTGATTCCCATGAATGAACAGGGAAAGGACGGGCTGGGAGCTCCTATCAAGCATCTTCTATGCAGAATAAGAAAAGAAAAAAAAGGGGGTGGACATGACAAAATCTAGTAAAAACGGCCTTTTGATTGATTATGAATATTGTACCGGATGTTTTTCATGCACAGTTGCCTGCTGCCAGGAACATGGCTGGCAAGCGCCGTTAAGCGGTATAAAAGTAATGGAAATCGTACAGGATCTGCCAAAGGACAAAGCATATCTCACCTTTTTGCCATTCCCCACGGAGCTTTGTGTGCTGTGCGCCAAACGGACCCGAAAAGGTCTGGATCCTGCCTGTGTCAAACATTGCATGGCAAATTGCCTGACCTACGGAAATTTAAGAGATCTATCCTGCGAACTTGAAAAAAAACCAAGGATGGTTCTATGGTCACCCAGATAAGTTTAAATCCTGCAAGGAGACTAAAAAAAGGAGAACGGCATGAAAAATGATGGGGTAAAAATAATCAAAACCACCACCTGGTCACCCGGACCGGGGTGTCATGGCGGATGAGGCATACTGGTTCATGTAAAGGACAATAAAGTAATCAAGGTGGAAGGAGATCCGGATCATCCATGGACCAAAGGATAAGTGATATCTGGAACTGCAATGGTTGCAATAATGCAACCATTGGTTTAAAGTACAACCAGATAAGATAAAAAATACTGGACTTTAAAAAAATGACAGATAAAAAAACCGGGCCGCTTACTGAAGATACCACCAGGATTATTCTTGAAAGCATATCTGATGGTGTTTTTACAATAGATTATAATTGGAAAATCACCTCCTTTAACCGGGCAGCAGAAGAAATAACCGGCATCCTGCGTAAAGATGCCATTGGCCGGCATTGCTGGGAAGTCTTTCGTTCCAATATGTGTGAAAAAGACTGTGCCCTTAAAAAAACCATGGAAGAAGGCCGACCCTTTATCAGCTCATCCGGATATATTATTAACCGGGAAAAACGTAAAATCCCCATCACAGCATCCACTTCCCTTTTGATTGATAAAGCAGGAGACGTTATCGGTGGAATTGAAACCTTCAGGGATCACTCTCTTGTTGAACAACTCAGAAAAGAACTTTCAACAAAATTTAAAATGGAAGATCTTATCAGCAACAGCGATACCATGAAGAGGATCTTTAATATTCTGCCCCAGGTATCAGACAGCGATTCTTCGGTTATGATAGAAGGAGAAACAGGAACTGGAAAGGAATTACTTGCCCGGGCCATCCATAATATGAGTCACAGAAAAGACAAACCGTTTATTGCCATAAACTGCGGTGCCCTTCCTGACACGCTTCTGGAATCTGAATTGTTTGGATACAAAAAAGGGGCTTTTACCAATGCCATGAAAGACAAACCAGGCCAATTTGCTCTTGCCGATGGCGGCACCATCTTTCTTGATGAAATCGGAGATACAAGCCCGGCTTTTCAGGTCAGCATTCTCAGAGTTCTTCAGGATCATGAGTTCACCCCCCTTGGCGCTTTACGCCAGGAAAAAACCAATATCCGAATTATCGCAGCAACCAACAAAGATCTTGTAAGCCTTGTCTCTCAAAAGCAATTCCGCCAGGATCTCTATTACCGGATCAATGTTATCCGGCTTTTCCTGCCGCCGCTGAGACATCGAATGGAAGATATCCCCCTTCTTGTGAATCTGTTCATCGAAAAGATGAATATACGACAGGGAAAATTTATCCAGGGAATAGATAAAAAAGTACTTCAGACATTTATGTCCCATGATTTTCCAGGCAATATCCGGGAGCTTGAAAATATCATTGAACATGCATTTGTCCTCTGTTCCAAGGGTTACATAAAACTGAATCATTTGCCCGGATTTTTATCACAGCCTTTTAATATCAATGGAGAAACAAATAAAGACCCGGTTAAATCAGCACAGATCCAACTCATTACAGATGCCCTGGCACGCAATAATTTTAATCGCAGTGCTGCTGCTAAAGATCTGGG
>JAOZRF010000088.1 GCA_029940245.1 Desulfobacula sp. | reverse complement strand
ATAAGTTTGATTTTTCTTTATGGCAAAAAGCCTTTGAAAAAACCGGAATTGATCCTTTGTTTTATACAACACGTCAACGGGATGAACAAGAAGTCCTTCCCTGGGACCATATTGATTCAGGAGTATTACCTGATTTTTTAAAAAAAGAATTTCAAAAAGCCAAACACGCATCACTCACACCTGATTGCAGAGAAAATGACTGCACAGGATGCGGTGTCTGCGATTTTAAACAAATAAAACCCGTGCTGTACGAGATCCAAAAAACAGATCTCCTTCAGGATAGAGATTTAAAAAAAATACCGGATGATGCGTTTAAAAAATTTGAATTATCCTTTTCAAAACTTGAAAAAGCAAGATTTTTCGGACACCTTGAACTTTCCACGATTTTTAACAGGGCCATAAAAAGGGCCGGGTTATTTGCCAGATATTCCCAGGGATTTAACCCTTTAATGCAGCTTTCCTTTAACAATGCCCTGCCGGTTGGAATGGAAAGTGAAGAAGAGATTCTTTTTATCTATCTTGACAAAAACACAGCGCCCGATACAATTATTGACAACTTAAACAAAACACTTCCTGAAGGACTTTGCATCACAGGATGCAGACGCTTTAACCGGTTTAAGGAAAAGAATCATGACACCTCTTCATATATCATTCAATTTTCTGATTTTTGTCTTGAAAAAGAACAAGTGGCTGCTTTCTTGAGTTTGCCCGAATTTATTGTCCGGGACTTGAGCAAAAAAAATAAAATTAGAGAAACGGATCTGCGGAAAGCCGTTAAAAATATATCTTTTATTGATTTGCAAACCATTGAAATGGTATTACAAAAATATAATGAACGAAATGTAAGACCCATGGAAATTCTGACAAAATATTTTAACCTGGATGAAAATCTTATAAAAAAAGCCAGGATAAAAAAAATAATTCAAAGGCCACACGTAACCTTAAATTCATAAGTAAAACAAGGATAACCCCATGTTAAAAGAGCTTGTTGTAAATTCAGCACCCCATGAAACACGCGTGGCACTTCTTGAAAACGGCACCATTGTTGAAGTTTTCATTGAAAGGGAAGATGAAACATCAATTGCCGGGAACATCTATAAAGGTCGGGTGCAAAGGGTCCTTCCAGGAATGCAGGCAGCATTCGTGGATATCGGGTTTGACCAGGCAGCCTTTCTTTATGTGGACGACGTCCTGGACACTGCCAGCCATACAATATATCAGAAATTTGAGCAGGACAATGATGGAGAGGCAGATATTGAACTGGACGAAGGGGAAATTGAAACACTGAATATGCCAGAAAACAGTACCTCCTGGAAAGCCGCTTTAAACCCGGAATGCAGTATTGAGGAATTGTTGACAGAGGGCCAGGAAATCATGGTACAGGTTGCCAAATCATCCATTGGCTCAAAAGGTCCCCGGGTCACCACCCACATATCCCTGGCAGGCCGATACATGGTATTACTGCCAACTGTTGATCACATCGGAATTTCAAAAAAAATAGAAAATGAGGCAGAAAGAGCAAGGTTAAAAGATCTTTTATTATCCATCCGGAAAAATAAATTCGGTTATATATTAAGAACCCAGGCCAATGGGATTGATAAAGAAACCATTCAAAAAGAATTAAATTTTTTAAATAAAACATGGGAAAATATTTTAACCAAAAATAAGACAGCTTCTGCAAAATCACTTATTTATAAAGAACTTACGATAACCTTTAAGGCTGTCAGGGATCTTCTGGCCGATGAAGCTGATAAGCTGATTATTGATTCTAAGGAAGAATATTTAAATATTCAAAATTTTTTAAAAAAACTGATGCCGGATTTAAAATTGTCAGTAGAGCTTTACCAGGGAAGAGAATCCATTTTTGATGCCTATAATATTGAAGGAGATGTGGCAAGGGCATTAAAGAAAAAAGTATGGCTCAAATCCGGAGGGTCAATTGTCATTGAGCAGACAGAAGCCCTTGTGGCAATTGATGTGAATACTGGTCGGTATGTGGGGAAACACAATTTTGATGAAACCGTCCTTAAAACCAACCTTGAGGCCGTCAAAGAGATTGCCTATCAAATAAGGCTGCGGAATATCGGTGGTATTATTATTATTGACTTTATCGACATGAAAAAAGAGCAGCACCGGGAAAAAGTCATGGCCCATATGAATGAGGCAATGAAAAATGACAAGACCCAGACCAATATCCTGCCTCTGACTGAGCTTGGCCTGGTGCAGATGACCCGGAAAAGAACCCGGCGGAACCTGACCCGAACCCTTTGCAGCCCCTGTTTTTATTGCAATGGAGACGGGCATCTTATGTCAGGAAAATCTATCTGCCACAAAATTTACAGGGACCTTGTCACCGAAGCAAAGGATATCATGGGCAATAAATTTACTGTTAAAGTGCATCCTGAGATCGCCCAATTGCTTCATGGAAGGGAAAAACACCTGATTTCCGCCCTTGAAAAACAATTTTCAAAACCCATTGCGATTTATCCGGAACCCCTTTACCATATTGAAGAGTACCATATTTTCGAATCCCTGATAAAATAAATTATAAATTCAACTTTCGGAACCGGCAGATTTAAGTTAAGTTATAAATATTGAATTGAATAAAGGTTCATTATTGACATTTTTTAAAAAATCAATTAATATATTATGTTTATCATGGTTTGTAGTATTAAGGATTTATAATAAGGTAATTTAAAGCTAAGGATTGTTAATTTATGAAACGGACATTTCAACCACACAACCGGAAAAGAACCAGAAAACACGGATTTCTTAAAAGAATGGCCACACCCGGTGGAAGGCGGGTAATTAACGCCAGAAGAGCAAAAGGAAGAAAAAAACTTTCTGTGTAATTAAAGGGATTTATTGAGTAACTTCTGTTTTCCAAAAAAGGTAAGGCTCTTAAAGAGAGCACAATTTTTAACACTTTCCAAACAAGGGGAAAAAGTACATACAGACAGCTTTTTAGCAATTGTGCTTAAAGGAACAGCTCAAAACAATCGAATTGGCATTACTATATCAAAAAAAGTAGGAAATGCAGTAGAGCGTAACAGGATAAAAAGAATTATTAGAGAATATTTCAGACACAATAAAGAAAATATTTCAGGACCAAATGATATAAATATCATTGCAAAGAAAGGTCTGACTACGCTATCCAACAGGCAGATTATAGAGAGGCTTGATAAACTTTTTACAAAAATAGCATTAAATATAAGTAAATGAAAAAGCTATTATTCATATTTATTAAATTTTATCAATGTTTTATATCACCTTTAACAGGACAAAATTGCCGTTATTATCCGACCTGTTCGGCATATGCCCTTGAGGCGATTGAAAAATACGGCAGCCTTAAAGGTACGGCTCTTGCCATAAAAAGAATTGCGCGTTGTCATCCATTCCATGCAGGAGGGTTTGATCCGGTTCCATAATTTATCCAGACGTACACTGTTTTTCTTTTCTAATTAAAATGAAGTGCCATTACAAATTATTTCAGGATCGGAGATGAAAATAAAATTTTTGATCCTTAGATTTAGGAGAGAGAATGGATGAACAAAAACGATTATTATTAGCTGTCGTGCTTTCAGTGGTAGTCCTTGTAGGATATCAGACATTTTTTGTAAAGCCGCCAGTGCCGAATAATCTTCCAGAGCAAGTTCAAAACCAGAACGTAGATCAGCCACAGGTTCAGGAAAAAAGCCCGAATGTTTCCGATTATAAGGCTGAATCAAGCGTTTTGTCTCAAAAGGGGGACCTCCCCCAAAAAAAATATCGAATCATATCTGTATCAACCCCTCTTTATGATATTGCTATTGCCGAAGATGGTGCTGTAGTGCGAAGTTTTAAATTAAAAAATTTCAAGGAAACAAACAAAAAAGATTCTCCGTTAAAACAATTGGTGCCGGAACAACTTGTGTCCGGGATCCTTTCTTTTGACCTTGAAGGACAGTCTATTCCGGGATTAAAAGATGCTGTTTATACAGCGACAATAGATGCCGATAAGACATCTGTGTTTGAGGGTGAGAAAACCATTGAATTTGTCCTGGTAACATCCAAAGGGATTGTGGTGAAAAAAATTTTTACCTTTAAGGCAGATTCCTACATGATTGATTGTGATATTATTTTTCAAAATGGCTCTTCCATGCCTTTAAACGACTCTCTTGCGATTTCCACGGCTGGGTTGTATGATGAAGAGACCAAGAAAAAATCCAGATTTGCATTTGTAGGGCCGATGGCGTTTATTGATGATAAATATACGACCATTAAGCCCAAAAAGATCAAAGACCAGAATACATATAATGGTAAAATTGATTGGATCGGTTTTACAGAACAGTATTTTATAACTGCTGTTATGCCTAAAAAAACAGATAATGGGAAAATCATTGATGCGCGGATGAAACTTTCCTATGAAAACGACAGGATCGACAATAGTTACATTCAAAAGATGGATCGTCTGGACCCGGGTAAACAGGGGAGCTATTCCTTTATCTTTTATATGGGTCCTAAAAGTCTGAAGGTTTTGAGCAAATATGATAGCAGTTTAAAAAATGCAATCAATTTCGGATTTTTTAACATTATTGCTAAGCCACTTTTGATCGTGATGAATACAATCCACAGAGTGATCCCCAATTATGGCGTGGCCATTATCCTTCTGACGATTTTTATCAAACTGCTTTTCTGGCCTCTTGGAACAAAGAGTTACAAGTCAATGAACGAAATGAAAAAAGTTCAGCCCTTGATGACGGAACTTCGGGAAAAATATAAAAATGACAAACAGAGAATGAACAAGGAAGTTATGGGGCTTTATAAAACATATAAAGTCAATCCGGCAAGCGGTTGCCTACCCATGCTGGTTCAAATGCCGATTTTCTTTGCACTTTACAGGATGCTCTACCAGGCCATTGAATTGAGGCATGCACCATTTTTCGGATGGATATCTGATTTATCTGCTCCAGACAGACTATTTCATTTTAATTTTTCAATTCCAATGATGCAGGAACCTTATGGTATCCCCATGCTGACACTTTTAATGGGTGCATCATTCTTATTGCAGCAGAAAATGACTCCAACTACCGGTGATCCCATGCAGGCCAAAATGATGATGTTAATGCCTATATTCATGACCGTAATTTTCATTAATTTTCCAGCAGGACTGGTCCTGTATATGTTTGTGAACAATATCATATCCATGGGACAGCAATATTATATTCAGAAGAAACTTTCGTAAGCAGGAGGAAATATGGCACAAACTCAGGACTTCAGTGGAAAAGATATAGATATAGCTATTAAAAATGCCTGTACAAAATTAACACTTTCTAAAAATGAATTAAAATATGATGTGATTTCAGAAGGGGCTTCAGGAATTTTTGGAATTGTCGGCAGGAAAGATGCCAAAATCAGAGTTGTTCTTCCAGAAGGGGATGATGATGCCGAAGCCCAGGCAGAGATGGAAGGAATAAGGTCAATTGTGGATGAGGCGTTTGGAGAAGACACAAGGCTCGAAGCCACTCGAAAAATTGAAGAAAAAAGACATGAGCCAACTCGAAAAAAAATTAATTCTGTGGAAGAACCCGATCAGGTCAATACGTCTAAAAAAACAGTCAATGTCTCTGAGAAGGCAATCAATGTGCCTGAGGAGGCTGTTGATGTCTCTGAAGATGCTGTTGCCCTTGGGATAGATGCATTACAAAAAATGGCTGATCTAATCACAGACGATGCCATAGTAAGTGCCGGTACGGAATCCGACAGGCTGACCTTAAGTATTAAAGGTGGTAATTCAGGCATTCTGATTGGCCGAAAGGGCCAGACCCTTGATGCCATGCAGTTTCTAACGGACAAAATTATCAACAGAAAAAGTGAAGCCAGGGTCAGGGTAAAGGTGGATATCGAAGGATACATGGAAACCCGTAAATCCAATCTTAAACACCTGGCCTTTAAAATGGCGGACAAGGCCAAAAAAACAGGACGTCCTGCGACCATCAACCAGATGAGCGCCCAGGACAGGCGCATCGTCCATCTGACATTAAAAGATGATAACCAGATAAGAACCCAGAGCATGGGCGACGGTTACTATAGAAGACTTGTTATTTTCCCTAAAAAGAAAAATGCCTTCAGGGGAAAAAAACGGTTAAAAAAATAAAGCGCCATGAATGATACAATTGCTGCAATCGCAACTCCCTATGGAAGTGGAGGTATTGGTGTTATCCGTATCTCTGGCCCAAAAGCGTTTGATATCGCGTCAAAAATTTTTTCAAAAACAAAAAACAGGGCTTGCAGAATAATAAAATTAGACTCCCACAGAGTTTATCACGGATATATTTTTGATACCAGAAACAAGGATATTCTGGACGAGGTTTTACTGATCCCCATGAAGGGGCCTTGCTCGTATACAGCAGAAGATGTCGTGGAAATTCAGGCCCATTCCGGAACCATTGTATTAAGAACCCTTCTTAACGAAATCCTTTCCCGGGGCGCAAGGCTTGCTGAACCCGGAGAATTTACAAAACGGGCCTTTTTAAACCAGAGAATCGACCTGACCCAGGCTGAAGCAGTCGCTGATATCATCAATGCAAAATCTGCAAAATCACTGAAATTTGCCTCATCTCAGAATCTTGGGCTGTTAAAAAGCCAGATCCGGGAATTAAGAGAAAACCTCATTAATTTCCTTTCCTTACTTGAGGCAAATATTGATTTTCCAGATGATGTTGACCCTTTTAAACCATCGGAAAAAGAAACTGGAATGATTGATGATGTGCTTGAAAAATGCCAGGGGTTTATCCAGCAGCATGAAGATGCCTGTTTCTTAAAAGACGGCATACGCATTACCATCTGCGGGGCGCCAAACGTGGGAAAATCAAGTCTTATGAACCGGCTTATTGAACAAGACCGGTCTATTGTAACCACTACTCCCGGAACAACAAGAGATCCCATTGAAGAAGGATTGAATATAGATGGAATACCCTTTGTGGTTACGGACACGGCAGGAATCCACCAGACGGATGATCTTGTAGAAATTATCGGTATTCAAAAGGCAATGGATCACATTAACGCCTCAGACCTTGTCCTGTTCATGAAAGAGACGGGAACCTGCTTTTCAGACAAAGAACTGGAAAAAATAGTTCCCTTTAAAAATCCATCAGACAAAAAAATTATTTTTGTAATCAATAAAATTGATATTAAAAAACAAGCTCTGCCCGAGCTGTCAACTAAATACCGGCACCTGCCTAAAATTGAAATATCAGCGCTTTTGAACCTGGGGATTAAAGACTTAAAACAAAAAATAGTTGAGGTCAGCATAGCCGGTCTTGACATGGAAAAATCATCGGTTATTCCCAATTTGCGGCATAAAAAAGCCCTGGAACAAACAGTTGAAAGTCTTATAGCTGTAAAAAAAGGGTTAACCCGACCCCTGGAAGAAGAGACCATGACAATTGATCTTAAAAACAGTATCAATTCTCTTGGGACCATTACAGGGGAAACAGCCTCTCTGGATATACTTGACACTATTTTTAATAATTTTTGTATCGGCAAATAGAGGCGGACACCAAATAAAGGATAAAACATATGGATTTAAAAAAGCACTTTGTTAAATATGAAGCCCTGGTACAGATTGCAGATGCCGTGTTTGAACGAGTCAAAAAAGAATTTCCCAAAGAAGTGTTCTGCAGGGAAAAATGCAGTGACTGCTGTTATGCCATCTTTGATCTGACTCTCATAGAAGCCCTGTATTTAAACGATAAATTCATAAAAAAATTTATTGGAAAAGAAAAAAATGATCTTATCCAAATTGCCGATAAAACAGACCGGGTTCTTACAAAGATGAAACGGGATGCATACAAAAAAATTAAAAACGGTGCAGACCAATTGGAAATCGTCGGTAAAATGTCCCAGGAAAGGGTCAGATGTCCTCTTCTGGGGGAGAATGATCTGTGCGTCATGTATGAGCACAGGCCTCTTACCTGCAGGATTTATGGAATCCCGACATCCACAGCCGGAGTCAGCCATATCTGCGGCCGAACAAATTTTATCCAGGGAAAACCCTACCCGACATTGAATATGGACAAAATTTATACCCAGCTTCAACTTTTTTCCGCACAATTGATAAAAGATATAAAATCCGATAATATTAAAATGCATGAAATGTTGATTCCTGTTTCAATGGCATTGATTACTCAGTTTAATGAAGACTACCTTGGAGTCAAAAAAAATGAATAAATTTACCCCTGAACAAATTGAAGAAAGAAAAAAGGCTATTTTTGATGCCATGGGAAAAAGAGGCCGGCAGCAGATCCTTAAAAAAGGCTATGATAACTGGGACCCGTTCCAGGAACCAAAAGACCCCATTGATATCAGAAAAGACAAAACCAAACGCACCAGCCAGGTCCTTATCCGGGAATTTTTAACCCAGACGGATCATGATGAATACTCCAATAGTTTTGCCCAGGGAGCCTTTGAAATGTGTCTTGGTATCATCAACAATGATGAAAAAATAAGGGGGATGTTTGACTTTGCCTGCTGGTATGAGACGCTTTTAAAAAAAGAAGGGTATGGTTCTCTTTGAAACAAAAAACCGGGTTCTTTATCCCGGGCGATTTAAAAGCCCAAGCAGATCTTCCGCCGAAATTTTACCTGCCATATCACTTCCGGTCAGAAGGCTTTGTGCAAGGTCCCGTTTTTCCTTGTGTAGATTAAGAATCCGTTCCTCTATGGAGCCTTTGACCACCAGGCGGTAGACGGTTACCGGCCGGGTCTGGCCGATTCGGTGGGCACGGTCCGACGCCTGATCCTCAACCGCCGGATTCCACCATGGATCCATGTGAATGACATAATCGGCTGCAGTGAGATTTAAACCGAAACCGCCTGCTTTGAGGCTGATAAGAAACAGGTCTCCCTCGCCGTTTTGAAATGCGTTGATCCTTTTCCGGCGTTCCTTGACCCGGGTGGATCCATCCAGATATTGATAACTGATTTTTTTTGTGTCCAAAAATTTCTGCAAAATGGCAAGGTGGCCGACAAACTGGCTGAAAACAAGCGCTTTATGCTTATTTTCAATCAGCTCTTCCACCATATCACCAAAGACCTTAAGCTTGGAACTTGTAATATCCGTATCGGGAATAACCAGGGCAGGATTACAGCAAAGCTGCCTTAATTTGGTTAATT
>JAOZRF010000087.1:381-9166 GCA_029940245.1 Desulfobacula sp. | reverse complement strand
AAAGGTGTCGGGCTGGGCTCCTATACAGGTGATGGCTTGCCAGGTCAGTTGTTGTTGTGGCAACGTCGGACATGCATCCTCTGATAAGGATGAGGGCGGCGTATGTGGCAACTGTAATATCGGAATATTTCAGGGATCAGGGAAAGGACGTTCTCCTTATGGTCGATTCGCTGACCAGATTTGCAATGGCCCAAAGAGAACTTGGTCTCTCTGTTGGAGAACCTCCAACTACAAAGGGTTATACGCCATCGGTTTTCAGCCTTATGCCGAAGCTGTTGGAAAGAGCCGGCAACATAGAGGGCAGCGGAAGCATAACCGGTCTTTATACTGTCCTTGTTGAAGGTGATGATTTTAATGAACCGATCGTCGATGCAGCAAGGTCAATTCTGGATGGTCATATAACTCTTTCCCGTGAACTGGCTTCTATGAATCATTATCCCGCAATAGACGTTCTCCAGAGTATAAGCAGGGTAATGATTGATATTGTGGATGAAAATCACAGAAAAAAGGCAAATGATATTATAAATATCATATCCACCTACAAAAAGGCGGAAGACTTGATCAATATAGGCGCCTACGTGGGAGGAAGCAATCCGGGAATAGATAATGCAATAAGAATGATAGACAGGGTAAATTCATTTTTAAGACAGGATATTGATGGAAAGATTGATTTTGAGGCAAGCAAAGAACAATTATTTAAGCTTTTTGATTGAAAGTCGTCGAGTTGGAGAGCAGTTTTTAAATGTTCGGCTACTTAACAAGGTCTGTAGATATGTTTGATTTTAAATTGCAATCGGTATTAAATTACAGAAAGTTGGCAGAAGAGAAACTGATGCTTGTTTTTGCAGATACAAAAAGACGTCTATCCTGTGAAAAAGAGACATTGAAAAAATTTAGAAGAAAGAGTGCGGATTTAATCTCCCGTTTGAAAAAGATGGGAGAACGTCAGATGTGTGCCGCCGATGCTTCAATTTATATTTCTTATATTAATTACATGAGGGAAGAAGAAAATCGTCAGGAAGAAATTGTCTGCAAGGTTGAAAAGGAGCTGGAAGAGAAAAGAGTGGAACTTGTTGGCGCTTCAAGAAAAAGAAGAATCCTGGAGATCTTTAAAGAAAACAAGCTGAAAGAATACAGGCTGTCTTTGATAGCCAGGGAACAGAAAGATCTGGATGAAGCAGGAATTTTAAGGGCATGAAATTGAAAAAATTGATAATTGTCTGTGAGGTTTTGATATTATTTATTGTTTTGGCAAAAATTGCCACGATTGGAGGGATAATAAAAAATTTTGATGCTGTTGGTTTTTTTCTGCCTGTAACCAGGGCGGCGGAGAATTCCGGGGTTGCAGCAACCCCTGTCCAACCTGAGAGGGACGTATTAGAGGACAGCCTGTCAGGAGAAAGAAAGCTTATGTCTTTATTAGTAAAAAAACAAAAGGCGCTGGAGGACCGGGAAAATTTTTTAAAATCTGAAGAGAGAAGATTAAATTCGCTAAGCACTGAGATTCTCTCTGAAATTGACAGATTGTCCGAGATGGAGGGAAGATTAAATGGGCTTCTTGAAACGTTTAAGGAAATGGATAATAAAAAATATATGGATCTGGCAAAGGTTTATGAGTCTACCCCCCCTGACCGGGCAGGTTCCATGCTTGAAAAGTTGGACAACAAAACAGCCGCGGCTATAATCATGAATATGAAAGGCAAAAAAGCAGGACTGATATGGGGGCATATAAAACCTGGCAAAGCCGTAGAGATAACAGCAGAGATAATAAGGTCAGGTAAAAGTCAAAAATAAAGTCGGCACTTCTTTCAAATCAATAGGCAAAAATTGCCTCATCTTAAGTTCCTTTCTTTTTATTGTTCTCATAACATATTGATATTAAATGTAATTCTTAAAGCATGAAGAGTGGCATGTCTTTTGCTATTATTCTTTTGTAAGGATTAATAAGGGAATTATTGATTATGGAGTTCAATTTGACGGATTCAGTACAAAACACCGATTTTCCGGGTGGCTCTAAAAAATTGCGAAAGGGAAACGTCGGGGGGGAACCTGAGCAGCCGATGTTGTTTGCTTTTCTGATAGGTCAGGCATCGCATATAATAACGCAAGGGACAGAGAAAATGGTATTCACCTCCCCCCTTTCTGACAAAGGTAAGAATTTCATTTCAGTTAAGGAGGGTAAATCCCTTTTTGTAAAAGATCAGAATGGAGAATTTTCTATAGATGGTAATACAACCGGGCAAAGAGGATTTTTTAATATAAATTTAGAGAATAATATTCAGAGCGCAGGAAATGATAAGGTAAAAAAGACGAATCAATTATTATCCGGCAAGATCAATTTGCTGCCGGAGAGAGGTGGTCAAAAGCAAACCTTGGGAGAGGTTAAAAATTTTCCAAAAGAAATTTTATCGAAAGAAGCCGTTCCAGGGTCGCTGAAATCGGGCTCGCTGAAATCGGGCTCGCTTAAGCCGGGGTTGAAAAATCCGGGCATTGAATCTGGGTCGCTGAAGTCTGGGTTAACCAGTGCGGTTGTGGGAAATGATGCTGCTGTAAAGAAGAACAGCAGGACAATACCCCAGGAAGGCAGCGGCAAAAACAGCATTGAAAACCTCCTGAAAAATCCTGGTCTTAAGGGTAAAGAGATTATAGTCGAGCATGGGAAAACAGGCGTTAAGGAACTCACCGGCCATAAAATGGAGATTCTTCCAAAAGAAATTTTATCGAAAGAAGCCGTTCCAGGGTCGCTGAAATCGGGCTCGCTGAAATCGGGCTCGCTTAAGCCGGGGTTGAAAAATCCGGGCATTGAATCTGGGTCGCTGAAGTCTGGGTTAACCAGTGCGGTTGTGGGAAATGATGCTGCTGTAAAGAAGAACAGCAGGACAATACCCCAGGAAGGCAGCGGCAAAAACAGCATTGAAAACCTCCTGAAAAATCCTGGTCTTAAGGGTAAAGAGATTATAGTCGAGCATGGGAAAACAGGCGTTAAGGAACTCACCGGCCATAAAATGGAGATTCTTCCAAAAGAAATTTTATCGCCAAAACATCTGGTTGATAAGATCCCCTCGATGGGGGGATATCATCATACTGCTATTCATGCGGGCAGCAGTACTGCGGCAGTTAATGAAAGTGTGAATAATTACAGCATGGAACCCCGGAATTTGATCAATCAGATTGCAAACAGCTTGACCAGGCCCGGAAGGGTGAGAATTGCACTTACCCCACCCCATCTGGGAACTTTGGATATGGATGTGCTCGTCAGGAATAATAAAGTTCATATTATACTGCAGACGGAGAATAATGATGTCAGGCATATGTTGCAGTCAAATGTGGATACTCTCAAAACTGCTCTTCGCAGTCAGGGATTGATTGCGGATAATATTACTGTAATTATTCAGGAAAGATCGGACAGTGCTGGTTATTCTGGATTCGGGCGGAACGAAACACAATTTAAAGAAAACAATAATCAAAAAGAAAATGAAGAAGATCATAGGGGGAGAAGTGATTCTCTGAATTATACTCCCTCACCGTTTGATAAAGAAAACCCACGCGTCATGATTGACGGGGGTATCAGTTTGTTTGCGTAAGTATAATTCCGGCCTGGCCGGGTGAGGAGGTATGAAATGTCTAACATAGAAAGTATCAACAATTATGTCAACCCAAATTTGAGTGTTTTGCAGTCGGATACGATGGGGAAAGATGATTTCCTTGAAATGATGGTCGCCCAGCTTCAAAACCAGGATCCTCTCAATCCCCTCGACGGCACTGATTTTACAGCGCAGCTTGCCCAATTTTCCAGTCTTGAACAATTGGTTAATACAAATGAACAATTGCAGAATATAAGTCTTTATCAGGCCTCGTTGAATAATGCCCAATCTATAAATCTCATTGGCCAGGAGATAACGGCAGGGGGTGATGCTATTCAAGCGGATGGTTCATCAGTTGATCTAATGTATGATTTATCGGAGAATGCCCGGGAAGTCACTATTAATATTTATGATGGTGAGGGTAATCTTGTAGATACCATTGATCCTGGAGTTCAAAACGCGGGAGAAAATTCAGTCGCGTGGGATTGCAGCAGCAATGAGAGTGGTGATTATACCTTCGAAGTATCCGCAATCAATGATAAAGGAGATACGATAACTGCTGATACTATAATAGCAGGGACAGTGACGGGAGTTACTTTTAAGGACGGTTTACCTTACCTCACTGTTAACGAGCAGGAGCTCCCTTTTGGGAATATAATTTCTGTGAATAAACCGGGAGTTTAACATAAAGGAGATAAGAAAATGGGAAGTTCATTATTTGCAGGAATATCAGGCCTAAATGCCAGTTCTAAGCAGATGGATGTTATAGGCAACAATATAGCGAACGTTAATACCATGGGCTACAGGTCGGCAAAGATATATTTTGGCGATATTTTGAGCCGGAGCATTGCAGGGGGGTCCCAGGTTGGCCGGGGAGTGTCGGTAAGTAGTGTGAGTACACAGTTTGCCCCCGGATCTTTTGAAACAACTGCAAATGCAACCGATCTTGCCATTAATGGAGACGGTTTTTTTATGGTAAATGATAATGATGGTGGAAGGTACTATACAAGAGCAGGAGCATTTCATCTAGACAGCGACGGCAATATGGTTGATGTAAATAATTACAAGGTTCAGGGATATAACTTTTTTGGAGGTGATCCGAATACGATAACCGACATTTCGCTGCAGAACGTTCAGTCTGCTCCTTCGGCGACAACCACGGTTTCCTTTGGTTTGAATCTTGATGGGGAAACAGCAACAGGAAATACCTTTAATGCGGCCCAGACGATCTATGACTCTCTGGGTGCCGAGCATACGATGAAAACGACCTTTCAGAAAACAGAAGAAAGCGGCTTCTGGAGTTTCCAAGCCTATCTGGACGATATTGAAACAACGTCACAGACCTATTCGGGATTCAAGTTTGATTCTGACGGTGCGCTGGAGAAGTTGTATGATCCAACTGCTGCGGCTGCGGTGGGAGCTACTAATACAGGAACCGGATCTGTCACGACCCCGCCTGTATATGATAATCAAGGGCAGTTGTACCAGGATGGAGATGTGACACTCACGTATGTGGCTGCCGGCGATTCCTGGACTATATCAAGTCCTGAATATACAAATGCGACGGTTACAACAGCAAGTGCCACTTCATTAACCATTGATCTTGATGGTGAAGGCGGCAAAGATATGACTCTTACGCTTGGCGGTACCGGTAGTATACTGTATGATAATAATGATACAATAACAGTTACTGTTAATCAATCTGCAACAGAGGTAGACCCTGTTGATGTCTCACTGACCTTTCCTGCCCTTATCTCCGGCGCTACGATCGGTGATTCTGGTGTAATTACATGGGATCTGGCCGGGGATTCAGCAGAAATGATGACAGGATACGCCAGCGTTTCAGCCGTGCAATCTCTGACCAGTGACGGATATAGCTCCGGTATTCTGAAGAATTTGTCTGTTACGCAGGATGGAATACTGAGCGGTTTTTTTACGAACGGTCAAACCGCAGGTGTCGGTCAGGTTGTTCTTGCGGATTTTTCTAATCCGTGGGGGTTGAAAAGAATGGGAAATAATCTGTTTAGTGGAACCATTACGTCGGGATCAGCCATTCAGAATATCCCTGGTTCAGCAGGTATGGGTGATATTAATCCAAACTCGCTTGAGATGTCAAACACAGATATTGCCACGGAGTTTATAAATATGATAACCGCGCAGAGGGCTTATCAAGCCAGTGCCAAGGTTGTCACAACCACTGATGCCATGATGTCAGAGCTTATGAATATCAAGAGGTAAACGTCAGGTTTTTGACGACCTGTCAAAAAGTCTTTCTGTTCAGGAATAGAGGGTTATTAAGTTTTTTACCCTCGATTCCTGATCTCCGGCCTTATAGTTCAGGGTTCAGAAATGATAAGGGTAATTCATAAATCCCTCCATCTTTCTGGCACAATCTTTGCTTTATCAAAATCCCATTATGGATATATCAACTATTTTAGGAATTGTGATCGGGTTCGGCCTTGTTCTCACCGCTATGGCAGGGGGTGGTGGGCTGGCATGGTTTATAAATATGCCGTCCGCAATGATCGTTTTGGGCGGGACTGTAGGCGCCACGCTTATCAACTACCCCATGTCGGATATCATCGGGTTGGTAAAGGTGGCAAAGAATGTGTTTTTCGGAAAAGAGATGAAAACCGAAAATGTGATAGAAATGTTAGTGGATATTTCAAAGACTTCACGCCGTGATGGTATACTGGCTCTGGAGGAAAAAGCCGAAGACATTAAAGATCCCTTCTTTGCCAAAGGAATAATGTTGATGGTAGATGGTATCGAACCGGCTGCCCTTTCCAGGATTCTTACTACGGAAATTGACTTTATTTCCGAGAGACACAGGCTGGGAGCAGAAATATTTACGACCATGGGGAATTTTGCGCCGGCCATGGGAATGGTGGGAACCCTGATCGGATTGATAAAGATGCTGGTGCAGATGGATGACCCGTCTTCCATAGGGCCGGCCATGGCAGTTGCTTTAATAACTACTTTTTATGGTGTCATCCTGGCAAATCTGATTTTTCTGCCGGCAGCGGGCAAACTGAAAAATCGGAGTTCCAGTGAACTTTTGGTCAAGCAACTGGTCTTAAGCGGCATTCTCTCTGTCCAGGCGGGAGACAATCCAAGATTATTAGAAGAGAAGCTCCATTCATTTATATCTCCGGGCAAGAGAAAGGCTATGAATTAGAGATGGAAAAGGAATATAGCAGGATTAGTCTGGGAAAAGAGTCTGGTGTTGCAGCCTGGGAGACAATATACTGTGCGCTTGTGCTGATTCTGGTTGCTTTTTTTGCCATGCTCGCATCATATTCAAAAACCGAACCTAAGAAAATAGAACACATTTTTCAAAAACAAGCTACTCTGGAAGATCCTGACATATCGGCCGCACTATCCGTGAAATCCTTAAAGAGATATTTCAAAAAGATAGGCCTGGAGAAATCGGTCCGTATCAAAATAGAAAAGGAAGGGAGAGGGTTTCGGGCTACTTTTGAAAGCCATGTATTCTTTCCATCAGGACTGGCTACGATAAATAAGGAGGCATATCCATGTCTTGATGAGATGATAAAGATAGTGCGTAAGGAGAATCTTTCTGTAAGGGTGGAAGGTCATACTGATAATGTTCCGATAAACACTCCAGAGTTTCCGTCAAACTGGGAATTGTCAACGTCCCGGGCGGTCAATGTCCTGCGGTATCTTCTTGATAGGGGTGGGCTTTCAACCCAGCGGTTGTCTGCGGTTGGGTTTGGCCGGTATCATCCTGTCGAATCAAATGATACGCCTGAAGGCAGACGGAAAAACCGTAGGGTTGAATTTTATTTCCAATTATATAGTTAATCCTAAGGTCCTGAAATGAAGAGGAATCACGAAAATTCAGAAGATGAGGGGGGAAAATGGCTCTCAACCTTCAATGACATGGTGACACTGCTGCTTACATTTTTTGTTTTAATCCTTTCGCTTTCAACACCTGACACAGGCAAACTGAAAAAGGTGGCTGCTTCCTTTAACACAGCATTCGGCATGTTTGAGCTTGGAGGAAAAATGGATGTGAATGTTTTTACCCCTTTTGTTGTTCCCAGGAGAAACAAAAGGGCCCAAATATTTGAAAAAAACAAGAAAATACTGGCCGGGCGCATAAGCGAGGCAGCCAAAACTTTTGCAGGATTAGAGAAAAGCAATATGGACGTAAAGGTTATAAAGGAAGGGGTTTTAATTGTTCTTGGAGAAAAGTTATTATTCAAGGCAGGTATGGCCAAAATTGAAGAAGAAAATTATCCCGTCCTTAAAACTGTCCTTTGCACAATTCTTAAAAATAATGATTGCCAGATAAGGGTAGAAGGACATACAGATGATGTTGCCATAAGGAACGAACGATTTTCATCCAACTGGGAGTTTTCAATAGCCCGGGCTGTAAGTGTTGTCAAATATTTTATTTCTGAAGGGGGTATTATCCCTGAAAGGCTTTCTGTGACAGGTTATGCAGATTCAAAACCCCTTATTTTTGATGTGAACGACCATAACAGGGAACTCAATAGAAGGGTAGAGGTCATTTTGACGTTAAAGAAAGGTTAAGGAGTAGCACAATGGCTGATGAAGAAAAAGAAAAAAAAGAAGAAAAAAAATCCAAAAAAGGAATGAGCCCGGTACTTAAATGGATTATAGTACTTTTTGCGGTAGTGATTCTCGGAGTAGCTGGTTTTGCGGGGTGGAAGTACTATGAAATTAACTTTTCCAGTTCAAAAAAGGCTGCCGATGAACAAGAGGAACAGATTGTACAGGAACCAGGCCTCTGGTCCATGGAAAGCCAGATTGTAAACCTGATGGATAATAACGGTGAAAGATATTTAAAGACAACAATACAGATCGAAGTGTCCAGTAAGGATTGTTTGTCGGAACTGGACCTGGTGAAACCAAAAATTCTGGACAGCATTTTAGGTCTTCTTTCATCAAAAAAATATAAAGAGATAGCAGGCTTTGAGGGGAAACAGCGTCTCAAAGATGAGATTGCCGTGCGTTTGAACGGCTATCTTACTAAAGGTCAGATCAGAAGGGTTTACTTTACCGAATTTCTTATACAATAAAGAAATTAGCACTGATAATGGAAATTTTATACTTAGTGAATTGAGAAGGTATATATGTCCCAAGTTCTGTCACAAGAAGAGGTAGATGCTCTTTTAAGAGGAGTATCAAATGGTGAGATTGAAACCGAACAA
>JAOZRF010000087.1:0-371 GCA_029940245.1 Desulfobacula sp. | reverse complement strand
AGAGGAGGTCGATGATCCATCAGCGGCCATGAAATACGATTTAACCGGTCAGGATAGAATCGTAAGGGGCCGGATGCCGACTCTGGAGATAATAAGTGAAAAATTCGCCAGATTATTCAGTACAACCCTCTTGTCTTTGTTAAGAAAAGTTACCATTGTTAATACATTATCCGTGGACATGGTCAAGTATGGAAAATTCATACAATCAATTCCCCTGCCTACAAGTCTGCATGCCTTTAAAATGGATCCATTAAAGGGCAATTCACTTCTTGTAGTTGAATCACAAGTCATATTTGCGCTGGTTGACATTATTTTTGGAGGATCCGGGCGGTCAGCATTTAAAGTTGAGGGACGAAATTTTACATCTATTG
>JAOZRF010000086.1:5986-9214 GCA_029940245.1 Desulfobacula sp. | reverse complement strand
AGCTGAACATTTTAAAAACAATCGGGGCTGTGAGGCTATTGGGCAACAAATCAGGACCGCTGGCCATACCGAGGTCACAGATTGAATCCTTAAAGATTATGACAAGTACCAGCGTGGATCTCATAACAGGAGCCAATGTCCGTTTAAAAAAAGGAGACCCGGTGACCATCATTGAAGGTCCCCTGGCAGGGGTAAAAGGAGAATTTACGCGGCATAAAGGCAAAGGCCGCGTGGTGATCAAGATAGAGGCTCTAGGACAATATGCAGGGGTTGAGGTTGATGAAAACAATATTGAAAAGCTCCCTGAGTTTTTAGCATAAGCCCTTGACTTTTTATCCAATTTTAATTAGACCATTAAAAATAATATCATAAAATTGTATTATTTAATATCATAAAAAGAGGCAACATGAATAAACTTGAATTGATTTCCACATTAAAAGAAAAAGCAGACCTTACAAAATATGAAGCAGCAGAGGTCATTAAAATATTTTTTGACTCGCTTTCTGATTCATTTGTAAAAGGAGAAAGGATTGAAATAAGAGGTTTTTGCAGCTTTCATATCAAAAAGTACAAAAGTTACACAGGCCGAAACCCTAAAACCAGCGAAAAAGTCATTATCCCTCCCAAACGTCTTCCATTTTTCAAATGCGGCAAAGAGTTAAAGGAGCGGGTGGATTATTAACAAATGGGTATTGATCAAACCAGGTCTGCTTTTGATCAAATGCAATACCAAACCCACGCTGTATCAGAATTAACAACAATCATTCAGACAAAAAAAATTCCCAATGCCCTTCTTTTTTCAGGGAATGAAAATACTGGAAGAAAAGAAGCCGCTCTTTTGTTTGCCAAGGGGTGTAATTGTTTAAGCAAAAAACAATTTGCCTGCAATCATTGCAAGTCCTGTCGCAAAATAAATGCAAACACCCACCCTGATATTCTTTGTGTCACTCTTTTGGAAGGGAAAAAAATAATTTCCATCTCCCAGATTCGTGAAATGGGATCGACCATTTCTTCTAAGCCAAATGAAGCCAGATTCAGAATGGTCCTTATTTTAACTGCTGATCTAATGAATATTCAGGCCCAGAATGCATTATTAAAAATGCTTGAAGAACCTCCTGAAAAAACATTTTTCATTCTAATTGCCACCAAAATTTCTTTTCTTTTGCCTACCATTATTTCAAGGTGCCGCATTATCAGGTTTAAACCATTGACGGACAAACTCATTGAACAATATCTTATTAACGAGTTTAAAATAGATAGGCAAATGGCTATAATCGCTTCAAAAACAGCTGATTCCGATCTGAGAAAGGCAATGATGTATTTAAATTTAAACCCTGATAATACAAAAAAAGGTCTGGTTTGGATGGAAACAAGAAAGTGGCTGTTAGATACCCTTTCCGGCATTATTAAAACAGACGGAACCGACTGCATATCAAAAGGATTGATGCTATCACAAAAATTAAGTACAAATCCTGACCTTGTGGATGATACGATTGCCATAATGAAAACATTTTTTCGGGATCTGATCATTTTTGAATTTCATCCGAAAAAAATAGTTAACCTTGATTTTTTTGACTTTTTTGCAGATATTGGTCAGAGGGTTGAAACAAAAATTATGGGCGAATGGATAAAAGAACTTTATGAAACAGAAAAAAGGCTGACCTCAAATAGTACACTGAGATTAACATTGGATAGATTTTTTCTTAAAATTGCTATTTAAAAAGGAAAGTTGATTTATGATTAAAATTGCTGGTGTTAAATTTAAAACAGCAGGAAAAATATATGATTTCAAAAGCAGTGCGTTTGTCCTGAAAGAAGGCGATCGTGTTATTGTAGAAACTGACCAGGGTCTTGGCTTTGGTACAATTGCCATATCGCCTGTTGAAATTGAAGATAATGAGAAAAAATTAAAACAGATTGTCCGTGTTGCCACCAAAGAAGACTTTCTTAAAAGAGAAGAAATCAAAAAAATTGAACAGGAAGCCTTTGACTTTTGCATCCGATGCATTGATGATTTAGATCTTTTCATGAACCTGTTCAGTGTTGAAAGTACATTTGACCAAAAAAAATTGACTTTTTTTTATACTGCTGACGGCAGGATTGATTTTAGAGGATTAATCAAACTTCTGGTAAAAGAATTTTCTATCCGGATTGAAATGCGCCAGGTGGGCATTCGCAACCTTTCAAAACACTGCGGTGGTTTAGGCAAATGTGGAAGAGAAATTTGCTGCGCTTCTTTCATGCATACCTTTGAGCCGGTGTCCATCAAGATGGCAAAAGAACAGGGACTATCATTGAACCCTACAAAAATTTCCGGGGTTTGCGGCCGATTAATGTGCTGTCTGACCTATGAAAATGAAACCTATAAACGACTTAAAAAAAAAATGCCGAAACTAGGAAAAAAAATTACCCTGGAAGAAGGAAAGGGGATCGTTGTCCGGCAGAATGTATTAAAAGAGAGCGTGACAATTCGTTTAGAGGATAATACTGAAATAGAAAAAAAAACCAAAAACTGTACAACTTGATCCTGGGACATAAAATATCATGACAACAAAAAAACAATTTTTTACCACCCCCATATACTATGTTAATGCCAAACCCCACCTGGGGCATGCATACACCTCCATTGCCGCTGATGTTGCAACAAGATTCAAACAGATGGATGAACATGAAACCTTTTTTCTGACTGGGACAGATGAACACGGGGACAAAATTGTTCAAGCAGCCCGGGCCCGGAAAAAGACACCCAAGGAATACGCCGATAAAATCAGCATGCTTTTCCAGAACCTTTTGCCAATATTAAATGTTAAAAACAATGCGTTTATCAGGACAACTGATCCGGATCATATCAAGGTTGTTAAAATAGTTCTTTCAAAAATTTATGACTCAGGGGATATTTATTTTTCAAGTTATGAGGGTCTTTATTGTTTCGGGTGTGAACGGTTTTACCAGGAAAGGGAATTGATCAATGGCAAATGCCCGGACCATGGTATCGAACCTACAGTCATCAAGGAATCCAATTATTTTTTCAGGATGAGCAAATACCAGGAATGGCTCATCAATCACATTGAAACAAATCCTGATTTTATCCGGCCTGAGCAGTACAAGACCGAGTTGCTCTCTTTTTTAAAAGAGCCTTTGGAAGACCTTTGCATTTCCCGTCCAAAATCCCGATTGACCTGGGGGATAACCCTGCCCTTTGATGAAAATTATGTCACCTATGTATGG
>JAOZRF010000086.1:0-5976 GCA_029940245.1 Desulfobacula sp. | reverse complement strand
GCTTGTGAATTATATTTCAGCATTGGGGTATCCGGATGGTGAGCTGTTTAAAAAATTCTGGTCAGAAACCCGGCATTTTGTGGCAAAAGATATTATCAAACCCCATGGAATTTATTGGCCCATTATGCTGAAAGCCGCGGGCATCCCGATTTATAAAGGGTTGAATGTTCACGGATTCTGGAATGTCAAAGGAAACAAAATGTCAAAAAGTATCGGCAATGTTACAGACCCCATTAAAGTGACGGATATTTATGGTGTTGACCCGTTCAGATATTTTCTGATGAGGGAAATGGTCTTTGGTCTGGATGCCAATTTTATGGAAGAAACCATTATATCAAGAATTAACGCTGATCTTGCCAATGATCTTGGGAATCTTTTTTCACGAGTCCTTTCCATGAACATGAGATACTTCAAGGGTGGAGTAAAAGGTTCCGACAGCATCATTGAACAGGAAAAAAACCTGTCTTTGTCATCAAATGCAGACCATGCCATTAATGAGTTTAAAAAGGCCATGGAATTGTGCGAGTTCCACAAAGGTATAGGTGCCACCTGGCAATTCATCAGCACCATGAATAAATATATTGATACGCATAAACCATGGGATTTAGCCAAGGATGAAACCAATATTCCTGTTCTTGAAACCCTTCTGTATAATCTTATTGAAGGATTAAGGGTTGTTTCCTGCCTGATCTACCCCATTATGCCCCAGACATCCTTAAAAATGCAAAAAATCCTTTGTATGGAAAAAGAAAACAAGGGGTTTTACACACTTAAAGAAGCCTCTGTCTGGGGACAGGTTAAAAAAAATACCCTGATCGCAAAACCCGATAGTTTGTTTCCCAGAATTGATATTCATAAAATTGGACCGGGAAACCAGACAAAATGAGAGAAAATTCATGGCGGGATTTTCACTCAGGCGATATTTTAGGGGAAAAAAAGAAATTTCTTTTTTTTAAAACTAAAAGATCCATAATTGGAATCATGGTTCTTTTGATCTTGATTGTTGGATTATGCCTTATAAAACTAAATATTCCCCATAAATCCACGGACCTGAAATCAAAAAATAATTCCAAAGAAAACCTTAAAAAAGAGGTCCAGTTATCGAAAAATCAATTAACCCAAATCATCAGTCATAAAAAATTTAATACGACAGATAAAAATATCTTCTTTGAAGAAACACCCCAGGCCCACTATAAAATTACCACCAGCATTGATATTTATCTTCAACAATATTTATTGTCCTTGATGGATAAGCTCAAAACCCTTACCCGGGGCAAACCCCAACGGATTGCCCTTGTTGTAATGCAAGCTGATACGGGAAAAATTATTGCCATGACAGGATTTGATCTTGAAAACCCTGATATCAATCCGTGTATAGAATCAGATTATCCCGCGGCAAGTATCTTTAAAATTGTAACTGCGGCCGCGGCTGTTGAAACCCTGAACTATACACCCCAGACCCGATTGTACTTTAACGGAAATAAATATACCTTATATAAACGTCAGCTCAAAGATGTTAAGAATAAATATACCACTAAAACATCATTTTCCAGAGCTTTTGCCGAATCAATAAATCCTGTGTTCGGCAAATTGGGAAAAAATTATCTTGGGAAGGAAAAATTGGACTTCTATGCTGATGCGTTTGGATTCAACCAGGTTATTCCCAATGAATTACCTTTTTTATCAGGAAAATTTAAAACCGGCGACAATGATAATGATTACCATCTGGCTGAGCTGGGATGTGGTTTTAACACGGATACAACCATTTCACCGATATTCGGGGCCATGCTTATCTCGGCAATTGTTAACTCGGGCAATATGCTTTTACCCAGCATTGTTGAACATGTAACAGGGTCTAATGGCACAATCCTTTACAAAAACAAAATAACACCCTATAAAACAGCCATACTGCCCGAGACTGCAACAACCATGATGAAGTTGCTTGCAACAACCATAACAAAGGGGACTGCTAAAAAATCCTTTAAAGGGGCTTCAAAAGATAAAGTACTTTCAAAGCTTTTGATTGGCGGGAAGACAGGATCTCTCTATAACAATGATAATACTGTTAAATACGACTGGTTTATCGGTTTTGGAAAAGAAAAAAAAACAACTCGTAAAATTGCTTTATCTATTGTTGTCGGGCATAGAAAATATATTGGAACAAGGGCAAGCGCCTACGGAAGAATGATTTTAAAACGGTATTTTAAATAAATAGTGCCTGAACGAAAACCTTGTTCAGACACGGTTTTAAGTTTTAAGTTTTAGATTTTAAGTTAAAAACAAAAAATAAATAAGTGGGGTCAGGAGAAAAAAATGATTAAATTTATAAACTTTTTTTTAAATCTGATGAAAAAATTATTTTCAATTCATATCGGCATCGGCACATCCATAGAACAGGCAAAAAACAACTCTCTTTTACTTTTCCCGAACCAGCCCAATACCCTGTCATGCGGTATTTCTGCCTTTGTCTCATTTAAAAGCAGCAGCCCCTCTTCTAACCCCCTTGATTTAAAATCTCTTGAAAATATGGTGGGTTCAATAAAAACAAATCTTTTTTTGCCCGGGACAAAGTCAGTCCAGAATAATTTTTCCAACACGGATGATCTTTTATACAAATTATTAAAAACCTGCCAGGCATTAAAACAGGAATATATTTTTTCCGATCTCTTCTTTAATCAAGACAAAAAAAATACCCTTTTATCTATTTCACAAACCATTGAACAATTGATAAAGGATCGGACAAGTTTATTTAAAAAAAAATTTTCAACCCTGTCTTCCCCGGATATTGATTCAATTTCATCAGGTCTTGAAAAACTCAAGGATATTTCCTGGTGTATTAAAAAGGAGGTATTGGATAATATCCATGCCATCAGTAACCTTTCCATAGGTTTTGAAAGCTCCCGCAACAAACAAGGTTTAAAGATATTCAAAAGGATCAATGCAGTGCTAAACAGTATTGACCGGCTTGAAGTCAGAGGCAGGGACTCTGCAGGAATTTCAATCATTTTAACCCTGACCATGGAAGAGCATGAAAAATTTAAGGCAAGTCTTATAAAGGACGGACTTTTAGAACGGTTTAAACAAAGGACAAATAATCAGGTATTATCCAACAACAGCATTACCATCGAGGATAACTTTGAAAAAAATGGCAACCATTTTATCTCCATATCCTTTGTCTATAAATTTGCCGCGGAAATCGGTGCACTTGGAGACAATGTATCCTTTATCCGAAGCCAGATCAAAAATGACCCCATGCTCCAATTAATTTCAAATTTTCACCTTGCTGCCGATTCCATATCAGCTCACACCAGATGGGCTTCTGTGGGAGACATTACCATTGCCAACTGCCATCCCCAGGACAACACCCCCACGGACAGAGAACTTGAAAGAGAAGGTATTATTCATGTCTGTCTGAATGGAGATATTGACAATTATCTTGAATTAAAAACCGAGTATGAAGCACGGTATGATAAAATCCATAAAGATATCAGTACGGATACCAAACTGATCCCTCTGCAAATCGAGCACTACCTGAAACTCGGCAACACCATTGAAGAGGCATTTAGAATGGCCGTCAATGATTTTGAAGGCTCCCATGCCATCAGCATGCACTCGAATCTTGCACCGGGCAAATTATTTTTAGCCCAGAAAGGAAGCGGCCAGGCTATTTTTGTCGGAATTGCAAAGGATCATTATATTGCAGCATCAGAACTCTATGGCATTGTGGAAGAAACCCCTGATTATATTAAGCTCAATGGAGAAAACAAAGGACAGATCGTTATTCTGGATCAAAATTCATTGGGGGGTGTATCCGGGATTCACTCGTTTTATTACGATAACACCCCTATTGGCATTGACCTTCATAATGTCATGACAAGCCAGATCACCTCAAGAGATATAGACAGACAAAACTTTCCCCACTATTTTTTAAAAGAAATTTCAGAATCTCCCTATTCCGTTGAAAAAACTCTGGAAAATAAAATCAGTTTTCTGGTTGAATCAAATGAGTTTATAACAAGCTTAGATAAAACAATGATACCTTATAGTCTGGCGGCTGACTTTAAGACGGATAGAATAAAAAAAGTCTATTTTATCGGTCAGGGTACTGCCGGGATTGCAGCCCAGGGATGTGCCTCCCTGTTAAATTTCTATCTGGGTGATAAGGGCATAGATATAAGGGCATTAAAATCATCAGAACTTTCCGGGTTTAATATTATTGAAGGAAATGGTCGTACAAAACCCATGGCAAATACTCTGGTTGTAGCCATCAGTCAGTCCGGCACCACAACGGATACCAACAGGACCATGGATATGGTAAAAGAATGTGGCGCCAGAACACTTGCCATTGTAAACCGGAGAGATTCTGATCTGACGTTTAAAACAGATGGTGTCATATATACAAGTTCCGGACGGGACATTGAAATGTCTGTTGCATCCACAAAAGCATTTTATTCCCAGATTACTGCCGGAGCCATTTTAGGTCTTCACATCGCCTCTATTATCCAGGCCGGATCCAGCGGGTTTATAAACGAACAGATCAGAGAAATCATGGATCTGCCGGATAAAATGAGAACCATCCTTGAAATGAAAGATCAAATAAAAGATTCAGCTTACAGACTTGCGGTTTCAAAAGACTATTGGGCAACTGTAGGATCAGGCTCAAACAAGACATCTGCCGATGAAATCAGGATCAAACTCAGTGAGCTTTGCTATAAAACCATTTCATCTGATTTTATTGAGGATAAAAAACATATTGACCTGTCAAGTGAACCATTGATCATTATTTGTGCTGCCGGAACAAGAGAAAGTGTTTTAGGGGATATTATAAAAGATACAGCCATCTTCCATGCCCATAAGGCAACCCCCGTTGTGATCACCACCATTGGAGAAAACCGGTTTGACATATATGCCAGTGATGTATTTAAAATTCCTGAAACACAAGAGCATTTTGCACCTGTCCTTAATACCCTGGTCGGACATATCTGGGGCTACTATGCTGCCCTTGCCATTAATGAAGGGTCCAGATTCATGTATGAAGAAAAACTTGAGATCCAGGATATTTTAGATGAGTATACTTCCATGGGACATGATATTTATGAAATTCTCCTGGAAAAACGATTCAGAGAAACCATTGCACAATTTTATAATAAATTCTCAAAAAAACGAAGGCAGGGAGCTTTCCCGGCTGCTATGGGGCTTGATACCGTTGCCAATATCACTTTGCTTTTAAAATATCTGTCCGGCAGACTGCCCGTGTCTGATTTTGAAATTGATTTTGCAGTAAAAGGCACCCCGACCAACATGATTAATACTTTTTTTGATACCATCGGCAAAGCCATTAACACCATGGCAAGACCCGTTGATGCCATCAAGCACCAGGCCAAAACAGTGACGGTGGGTACCAGCAGAATCAGTGAAAAATTTGAAGGTCTGGTCTTTGATGAACTGACTGCCAATGGCATTCAACTCTCCCAGATTACCAATAAAAATGTTCTGGTCATTAAAAATCTCCAGGAGATTATTTCCGGCATAAATGGTGGTTTGCTCTATCAGATTTCAGGCCTGAGTCTGTTGGGCGAAGTCACAAATGAAACCCGGATTAAAATCATTAATAAAACCGGATTGCTTAAAAATGAAATCTCAAGGGTGGAAACCGATCCCAAGCTTAAGGGAACTAAAAACATCATTGTCAGAGAAGGAAATGTTTATATTGGAAAAGGCAGAAAAGACAATAAAAATATTCTGGTCATCCCGGGCATTTCTTCAAATCCTGCAACACCCAATATCACTGAATATATCCTGTCTTTAAATATCAGCTTTAAATCATCCAATGAGGTACCGCTTTTAAAAAAAATCAAAGCTCTGGGTGGCAAATATAACAGACTCAAAGACTGGATTCTTGAAAGTGATAATATAAACTGGGATGATAAATATCTTAATCTGGTGGAAGTTGAAACCCTGTTTGGAGATACAGCT
>JAOZRF010000481.1 GCA_029940245.1 Desulfobacula sp. | reverse complement strand
ATTTGCGTTATAATCATATCCATTTTCGTACGCATGGACAGAGACCTTTTCATCCTGATTCTGGTTCTCTTAACCTGCCGGCCCAATGAGGACATCTCCCGATTAACATATCGGGCCAAATCGGTCAGCAGAAAACCGCAGCAGTCCATTCCAGTCATTACCGCCATGGCTCTTGCTTCAGCCACATACCGCCGGCGGCCTGCACTGCTAATCTCTTGAGGGAGGACATCATAAATTCCCGCCACAATATCAAAAAGCCTTTCCATGCTGATATCGACAAAAGCTTTTTCACAATTCTTCCGCAGCACATCCAGGATAAAATCATTACTGCCCAATATCCGGTTTTCCTTGTTGCTGCCGCTACGAAGCTGGTTTAAAACCTCCTTCTTCGTTGTCTGACCCATAAAATGCAGATAGGAAACCCGAGCATCGGATTCGGTCCTGCCGAACTGAGACAGGCCCAGATTAATCTGCAGCCATTCAGGGGCTTTGATCCTTCCGGCATAGGCGTTATGGCTACTCAAAAGGTATTGCTCGGGATACTCTACGATTTGCGCCCGCACTGGGTTGAGATGGATATAGCGAATCAACTCTGACATATAACCGTCTTTCTGGACAAGAATAGCCTTATATCTGCCCTGGAACAGATGCCCGACCCTGTCATATCTCTTATTGAACCAGTGAGTATATCGCTGGGAAAGATTTTGCATCAATTTAGAAAGAGGCTGTTCTGTCACCTGCAAGGCCATATGGACATGGTTTTTCATCCAGCAGTAAGCGTGAAGCACAAGTTCATACTGGACCATTCCCTGGGCCAGGATATCCTCAAAATGGCTGTATTCTTCATCCCCCTGAAAAACAGCCTGTTTTGCGTTCCCCCTGAGCATGACATGATACACAGCACCAGGGTAATGGATACGAGATTTTCTTGCCATGGCGTACTTTTCACAATTATAATGTAGTATCGTATTATTACTGATACGGATACAAAAAAATCAATTGAGCATAACCCACAACATACCACTACAAATAAAAAAAATCAAATCCTGTTTACTTTTGCTCCAGGCCTGACCCCATTTTTCAATAACGTCAAAAAGGCAGGCCTGACCCCAAATCAAATAGTCAAAGGATTTGACCGTTTTTCAATAAAGCTTGATTTCCTGAACTCACTATGACAAATCGCCAATGCCGGCTATTAAAGCAAGCAAAGGCCCTGTGTTAATGGCAAGCTCTTCTGTTTCAGGCATTTTGCATGTCCGATAAAAGCTCATCTTCTTCAAGGTCAATCATTGACACATTAAACCGATGAAGATTGAGTAAAAAATTAACCCTGTCAAGTCCGGCCAATGTTGCCGCCATGCCCGATGACAGCCTTTTCATCTCAAATAGCTTTACCGCCATCGCCATTCTGGCTTCTTTCTCAAAATCCTTCTTTGTTGTTTGAAGAATATCCGGTAAATTTTGTGGATATTCAATATTGAGTTGATTAGGCATATCTTACCTCCGATCCATTATGATTAATCTTAATCCATAATAACAAACAAATATGGGAAATGGTATATTATTAAATCTTCGTGTTAAACCCAAAACCCAATAACCACAATAAGGAAAGCCTGACCCCCCTATTATTTCTAATACTTTCAGCCTGACCCAAAAAATTGCTTAAATACCACTTTTTGACCCTGAAAAGTTCAACCTAAGACCATTTCAGCCCTTATTTTAAGCATCATTAGCTTTAGAAACAATCACTTGCCAGGGTCAGACCCTCCTTGCAGACCCTCCTTGAAAACACAGATGCCCTGGCGCCTTTCCCTGCATGGACAACCCGCTCTGATGCCGGCCCTGAAATCTTGTTTCCTGCATAAGTAGCGCCCATGGCTTCTGCCGCATCAACCACAACCGGCACACCATATGAGTTGCAGATATTAAAAATCCTGTCATAATCTGCACACTGCCCATAAAGATCAGTGGGAATGACCGCTTTTGGAAGCTTACCCCGCTTTTCCCCTGCTTCCAGTTCAGCAGTCAGCAGATCAGGATCCATATTCCAGGATGCACGGTCACAATCTATAAAAACCAGCCCTGCCCCAAGAAAAACAACAGGACTGATGCTGCCGATAAAGGTCAGGGAAGATCCAATCACCTCATCCCCCGGCCCCACACCCAACTCCCTCAACGCCAGATGCATGGCAGCCGTGCCACTGCTCAACGCCACACAATGCCCAATCCCGGTGTAGTCACAAAACGCCCGCTCAAAGGCCTTTATCTCAGCCCCGGCCGGCGCAATATAATTGCTCTCAAACACCTGCCTGACAAACTGCTGTTCCAGATCCCCCATATGCGGCGGCGATAAAAATATGCGTGATTTCATTTTAGCCCTTTAGTGGGGGGGCAGACGTCACTAATGCTTAAAAACCGCTAATAGCCCAATCTTCGACTTTTAATTTG
>JAOZRF010000480.1 GCA_029940245.1 Desulfobacula sp. | reverse complement strand
AGAAACTTGAAAGGACGATTCATCCGCAACGAAATTCTTGACAAGCTCAAGCCATGATTGTGGTATGGGCTAATTGATGAAGCCGTAGTTTATCTGGAGGAAATTGATAAGGATTCCATAAAAAAAATGAAGATGGTAGATAAACTGATCAAATACCTGAGGAGGAATAAACCATTTAATTTTTTTTTTTGCTCAGATCCTTTATATTATCTTATTGATAAAAATGTTAATAGTAATTAAAATTTTATTGACATACAATTTTTTATGCCTATTTTAACTTCGAATTCAAAAGGGAGAGCCAAAAAATATGGACCTCCCAGACAAAAAAACATAAAATAAAAGGAGACGGAACTATGTTTACAAGAATGAGTGACATCGACAGAATGTTCGGAGCCATGGATCTGCTCCGAAACAAAATGGACAGTATCTTTGATGGTTATAACAGGTCTTACCTTTACGGCCCTGCCTTTACACTGACATCAAATTCACCCAGGACCAATCTTCTGGAAAATGGTGATACCTTTGAAGTCCAGGCTGAAGTTCCAGGGATTTCAAAAGATGATCTCAATATTAAGATTCAAGGAAACTATCTTGAAATCAGCGGCAAACGAAGCCTTGATATCCCTGATGGGTATAAAGTTCACAGGAATGAAAGAGGTACCACTACGTTTTTCCGTAGTTTTACACTACGGGATGACATAGATTCTGAAAAGGTTGAGGCTGCACTAAAAGACGGTATTCTGTATTTGACTCTGCCAAAATCAGAAACGGCCAAACCCAGACAGATCACCATTAATTAATAGAGAAAATTGCCAGGTTTCAAAATCAGGAGGTTATCATGAGCGAAAGAAAAGATATTGCCAGTAAAGAAGAAAAGGCTGTTGAAAAAACAAGAGAACTGATATCTGCAACGCCTGCTGTAGATATTTATGAAAATGATGATGAAATTCTTCTGCATGCGGATATGCCGGGAGTTGTGAAAGAGAATATATCGATAAATATCGACAATGGAACCCTTTCCCTTTCAGCAGTAAGGCGGTTTAACAACAAAGGCGTTTCCAACTGGGAAGAATTTTCTGATGTTGAATATATCAGAAGGTTTTCCATACCCCAGAGCATCGATATTGAACTGGTAAAAGCAGAACTCAAAGACGGTGTGCTCAAACTTCACCTGCCCAAGTCTGATGCGGCTAAACCCAAGATGATTGAGATTAAAGCAGCATAAGATATTGAGAGACAGGGGTGGCATCTTTTAGCGGTTAAGGATGGCTGCGAAAATTCTCAGGATCATATTTTTGCAGCCATTTTTAACAAAATTAGTAATATTAAAAGGAGATGAAAAATGGATATTAAACAATTAGCACCATGGAATTGGTTTAAAAAAGAGAATGACAATAATGGCCATGCAATCCCTGTAAAACAGAGCAAAAATAATCAGAATACCAGGTACTCTTCGAATTCATTAAGTATATTTGATGATGAAATGGATCAATTGTTTGACAATTTTTTCCGCGGATTTGGTTTGTCTCCCCACTGGTCGGGAAAGCGCCTGCTTGAAGGGATGACCAGTGGAATTTTGAAACCCAGACTTGATCTTGGCGCAGCTGATAAGGAATATACAATTTCTGTAGAAATTCCTGGGGTCAGTGAAAAGGATGTCACCCTTGAACTTTCTCATGACACCTTGATTATCCGGGGAGAGAAAAAACAGGAAAATGAAGAAAAAAATAAAAACTTTTACAGGCTTGAACGTTCCTATGGATCATTTCAGCGGACATTATCCCTTCCGGAAGATGTGGACAAGGATAACGTAAGGGCTGATTTTAAAAATGGTGTACTGAACATCACGATTCCCCGGATGGAGCTGCCTGAAAATCAGGTAAAGCAGATAGAAATTAAGTATGCCTGATGATTGTATTTTGTGGGAACATAGGTTTTGTGGATAGAAAAAAACGGCACCTTTTCCGCTTTTATGAAAATATCGTTTTGCTACCCGCATGATACCCGCAACAAATTATAATACCCTGTTAAAGGAGGGAGAATTATGTTTACAAGATTAAGTGACATTGATAGATTGTTCCGGACCATGAGTCTTTTCCAAAAAAGGCTGGACAATCTCTACAGCGATTATGGAAAATCATCCGGTTACAAATGGGAATTTGAACAAACCAGTCCCCGGACCAATCTTTACGAAAACGGCGATAGTTTTGAAATCAGGGCTGAAGTTTCAGGATTTGCCAAAGAAGATCTTAATGTAAAAATTCAGGGAAACTATCTTGAAATCAGTGGCAGCAGGGAATCTGATGCTCCCGAAGGATATAGAACCCATAAAATTGAGCGGGAAGCCGGATCTTTTTCCAGGAGTTTTACACTACCGGCAGATGTTGATTCGTCAAAGGTAGAGGCGACAATTAAAGATGGTATCCTATACCTTATATTACCTAAACC
>JAOZRF010000479.1 GCA_029940245.1 Desulfobacula sp. | reverse complement strand
TCTAACTTGGGACCAGTTCATATACCCGAGAGGAGCTAAGAGCCAGAAAACCATAAGCGCATATGTTGAAGCTCTTGCAATCCAGGCTCAATTTCCACCAATCAAGGTTCAAAGGGTATTCAACTATACAGATGCTAATGGCAATAAAACAAAGGAAGCGACCATAATTTTAGATGGCGTCCACCGCTGGTCTGCCTTCAAGGAAAAAGACATCGAAAAGATTGAAGCCATTGAATGGAAGGACAAGCCCCTTGATTATGAGAAAAATAAAGTAGAGCTTCTTCTTGAATCAGCTAAATGCAATACCAGTCATGGCGATAGATTAAGCTCAAACGATAAAAAACGGGTCGCCCGTGATATTGCATTAACTGACCCGGAATGTAAATATACTGAAGATGCCCTTGCAGAAAAATTAGGGGTTACCCAACAGACAGTCAACATCTGGATTTCAGATATCCGTGCCCGGCAGCGAACAAACAGAAACAGCATTATCATTCGCCTGAGCCGTCTTGGATGGTCCCAGGGGAAAATTTCAGAAAAGGTGGGGCTGAGTCAAAACCGCATATCAGAAATTATCGGAAATACAAAAATTTGTAATTTCGATAATTTGCTTACCCAGGGCCGGGACATGGAATACATTGCCCGTCATTACCACATGGATCTTGCACTTGCATGGGCCTTAAGATTAGAAGGAAAGACTGATCAGGAAAAATTTAAAGAGCTTGGGTGGGGACTTCGTACATGGGACCAGTGGAATTTTAACGAATGTGATGAACGATTCGGAGATGACTGGCCCGGGAGGATACCAGCCCAGCTAATTGCGCACACATTGTTCTATTTTACAAAACTCGGCGATCTTGTCCTTGATCCAATGGCCGGCGGAGGTGTTGTAACTGACGTATGCCTTCTCTTTGAGCGAAAATGCCAGGCCTTTGATCTGGCATCCCGGGATAACCGGCCAGAGATAGAATTCCACCATTGGGATCCCCAAAAAGGGACCTGGCCCGCCACAAAAAAACCAGATCTGATTTTTTTTGATCCACCCTATTACACTAAAAAAGAAAAGGAATACGAGGAAAAAGCAAATAAGAATACCCCTTCCATATCATCCTATACAAAGGAAGATTATGAAAAGTTTTTTAAAGATTTTTTCGCCCTGGATCATCAAAATACAAAATCAACAACCAGCCTGGCCTTCCTGAATGCCGACTGGCGCAATTTTGAATCCACACCAGCTTCAAAAGAAAAACCCGATAAATCAATCACAATATTCGACTACCACAGGCTATTGTCACAAACCGGATGGAAAACAACCCACCGCATAGAATGCCCCCTGTCCTCTGAACGTCTTACTGGGAACCAGGTACAAAAAATGCAGGACAAACGTATTTTAGGAACTATCGGAAGAACTCTGCTAATCGCAAAAAAGGAGATATCATGAAATTAATAGAATGGGAAGTAAATGAAGATGGTTACCAGGAGCAGATTACCGTCCCCTCAAAACGCTAAAGTATAGCGGTAACAAATATGGAACTAATAAATATAGGTAAGAAAATTATTGGTCAAGGGCATTCTGTTTTCATTATTGCTGAGGGCTGTGATAATCACATGGGAAGTCTTCAGAAAATTTTATGGAAGACGGACGTAATCAGCCTGACATGCAGAAGAGAGAATCTTTTTAATGCACTATCTGCTTGATACTAATATTTGCATATACCTCATAAAAAGACGTCCATCAGAGGTTCTTGAGAGATTCAGGCAACATTCTCCACAGGATGTTGCAATCTGTACAATTACCTTGTTCGAATTTCAATATGGGATTGAAAAAAGCTAATACCAGCAACGTTCCGAATCAGCAATTCTCGGTGAATCGTATTCATAAAAAGAATTGAATTTTTTGTGTTGCTAACCATAAATTTGGTTCAGTTATGAACATTCGTCCCACAAAGTTAATTATATTGCAATGTCGAAAATAGCATTTTGGTTTGGTTTTTGGTAGATATTTATATGGCTATCCTAATTTTGAAACAGCTATACGCCATTTTATTAGTGATAATACCCAATTTTTATAGATGTATTATGGTGAGTTTATTATCGGGTCTGCAACATAATCAAGCAGTCTTTCCCAGCTAGAAAAAAGATGGTATCTGATAATGGAACGTAAGTTATTCCAAAAATCTTTATAAGCCGTAAATTTGGTCCTGCAGTACTGATAATGCCCGCAGGAAAGTTGAAAAATTTGGTGCATATAAAAAGCCAAAAGATTCATAAGAAAAAAATTATATGCAAGATTCTTATACCCGTGGCCATAATTGTGAGTCGCATGATAGCCTTGATTTTTCAGAGTATTGAAAGTTTCATTTTCGATTTTCCATCTTGCTCTTCCGCATTTAACAAGCTCTTTGATATTTTTTGAAGTTATTTTAATATCTGTGACCCAGCTATTCCGGAAAA
>JAOZRF010000085.1 GCA_029940245.1 Desulfobacula sp. | reverse complement strand
TGGAACTTGCAGCCCGTCTTGGTTTTAAGGAAGACGTTTTTTCCCTTAATGAGATGGATTTTATTGAAAATTTTTTACTTGAAAAATCGCCTCCTATGGAAGGGATAGATTCTGAGATGTTGAAGTCCGGCCAGGCCGTGAGGCTGAACATACCATCCAACCCATACGGCCATGGGTTTGCTACGCCATCGGGCAAGGTGGAATTTTTTTCTCAGACAATGGCTGATCAGGGTCTTGACCCGCTTCCCGACGGGCAACCGTTAAGGGATACTGATGGCAACGGCAGGTACTCCCTGGAGTTCATCACTCCGCCACGTCACTTTTTTCTTAACTCTGCTTTTAACGAGATAGAGGAACTCAGGGAAAGGGCCGGCCGGGCCCGGGTGATGATTCATCCCGAAACGGCCCGGGCCAGGGGCATAGTCAATGGTGATCCGGTCAGAGTGTTCAATGACCGGGGAGAATGCAGTTTTCTGGCCCACGTGACAGACAACACCCAGGCCGGACTTTTAGTGGCCGAGGGACTCCACTGGCCCAGCCTTTCGCCGGGTGGCGGTGTGAACCAGCTAACCAGCCAGCGGCTTACGGATATGGGAAAGACCTGTGCCTTCCATTGCAGTCTGGTTGAAATTCAGCCCCGGGATAACAAAATATTAAAAATTCATAAAGATCATTGAAAATACCAGTCAAAGTGGTAAAGTATTAATACTTAAACAAATAAATTAATCTGATTGCAAATAAGAAAAGGATACTTTGTGAAATCCACAGCCCTTGAGGTGAATTTATCCGATACAAAAGTTGATGTTACCATTGACCCGAAATATCAGGTTTTCCCGGATATTTTTTCATCCTATATCGGGATTTTAAACCGGATGAACATTTTTCTAAAAGAGTTGTCCCATCCCTACAAAAACCTGGAATTTATCGTCAGTGAAGCCAGACATTTTACCCTGCAATATTATTATTTGTACAAGGTTCATCCAAAAGGCGATAAAGCCCTGGATCTTTTTGTTGATATCTTTCTGGAATCTTTTGAGTCAGATTTAAGCTTAAAGATAAAAACAGGTGCGGCTGATAATTTAATGCTGTTTTTGCAGGTAATTGTCAAAGAATCTGAGGGAGCGCTTTATGGGTTTTTACCGGTTATTGAAAAAGCGTTACAAAGAATTGAATCCTATAAAGACAATGATTTTTATTTTTTTGTGCGATCCTATTACCAGCCGGATAAAATTGCAAAAAACCTGTTAAGCTGTATTAAGGATGATGAATCGATTTTTAAATCGTTAAACCGGTTCCTGGTAAAATTTTATGATGCCTCATTTGATTACTGGTTGAAACAGGAAGACCCGATTTCCTGGATTGGTCAGACGATTGATGTCAATCAACTTGATGATAAGCAGCAAAACATATTAAAAGAGGTCTCCCATCAAAATATATTGAACTGGCGAAAAAACCTTGAAGCGATCATTCAAACCCTGGATCAAGAGCCGCGGCATGCAACACGGCAATTAACAAATCTTGTAAGCTTTCAGGATTTTGTCAGCCGGATCTGGGAAGTGCCTCAAAAAATAATGATGGGAAATGGTGATGATATAGGAGGATTCCACCTGAAACTGACTTTTCTTTTCTATATTATTCATATTCCCGGATTATATACGATTCATATTCAGGCCCTGCGGGATATTAACACCACCCTTACCCATCTGATCGGCGATGAAGATTTTAAAAAAGATATTAATATTGTCAACCAGGCATTTTCGTTGCTCAAAGAGCATAAGGGCAAACACCCTGAAACCGTTCTGGATTGCGTCCATAAAATTGGGGAGGCCGTTTACAAAACTTCTAAAGATGAACTTATCAATCATTTCATCGACAGGGCAGTTGATCACGGGTTTCAGTTTCCAATGGTTGAAGGGACAGGTGAAGACTGGCAGATAAAGAGCAATTCAGCCCATGTTAAAAACATCCGCATATTCCTTGATCTGATCGGGCAACACCCCAAAAAATCGAGACGACTCTTATCTGCTTTGATTATTTCGCTGGCTATCGGTGGTGTCTTTATTAAAGATACGGATTTATTCCCAAGGGATATTACAAAATTTTTGAACTCAGATATTGCGCCGGTTTTTAATCTGGTCAAACAGATGTCGCGATTATTACCGGCTTTTTTCAACGAGATCGGGGCAGAGGGGCAACTTCGGGATATTTCCACCCAGCTGGATGAATCCTGCCAGCGAAAGGACCGGTTAATCCATTTTTTAAGGAAGCAATGCCATGTTGAGAGCTCAAGCCGGATCGTAGATTTTATCAAAGAAGTGATTCTCTTCTGGAAGACGGGGAACAAAAAAAAGCTTATGCCTTACGTTCCTCCATCCATTTATAGTGAAATTGAAACATCAGGGCCGTTTATTGACGGACCGAAAATGATTCTAACTTTTATTGAAGCAAAGGGCATATCCCTTCCAAAAGACTATCTGATTTATACGGATACGGCTGTTAATACTTTAATTGACAGCGTAAAAGGGGTATCGGATCTGGACCGGTTCAGGATGAAAACAATCTTTGAATTTTACAGGCTCTTAAACCAGAAATACAGGATTGATAACCTGGAATTGAAAAAATATCTATCCTCGTTTAATTGTGAAAACCTGCCGGATACCAGGGAACTTATTTCAGCAATTGAAGAAAAAACTCTGGAAAACAAAATCCTCTCTCTTATTGCCTACATGAAAGCGCTTAAAAAAATTATTCTTTCGGACAAAATTTATGAAGCCAATGAAGCAATTTATTATAAGCGCCATTTTGCCGTTGATATTCCTTCCATGTACGGAAGTTACAATGAAGCAAAATTTGATGCCCTGGGCTTAACCCTTAGAGTTGAAAATATCCTTAATGTCTTATTTGAAGAATTGATCAACAGCATTGATCTTCAGGTGATTACCAAGTCAACATTTGAACGGATTTATGATATCCTGGACATGTTCAGGATGGCTTTGGATCTGGATGGAATTTCATCCAACCAGCTGGATGTCCAGATGGATTTTTTAAAATTTTCCATGGGCATCAGAACCTGTACATTTACCCAGTACCTGGATATTTTCAAGGGATTTGTAAGGGCCGTTGCCGATATCATTAATGATCATTTCAATAATATTCATTCCAGAAATTTGTCCCAGATAGAATCAAGAATAGGAAAGGAAAGCATCCTTAAAAAATATCTGCCCCAGGGGCCTAAAAAACAGAAATCCAAACTGGACCAGCGAGTGGCGGAGATCTTTTTCATGGACCGGATTGCAACCTCTCTCGGGCTTCAGCAGATGGATGTTTTTTTAAACAGGATATTACACACCCTGTTTAAACAATCTGAAAAGCTGTCGCAAATCCATTTAAGCCGGCTGTTAAATTATGATCCAAAATGCTCTGTCATTGAAGTTGGAAGTTCAGATCCCATTGGCAATAATATTATATTCCTAGGAAATAAGGGATTAAACCTTGCCAAATTAAAAAAATTGGGTGCACCTGTCCCTGAAGGATTTATTATTACCACAGAAGTCTTTAAATGTCGTGAAATTATCAATAATTACAAGCCCGCCAACATCAATTTCAAACAGTCTGTGGCAAAAATGGTGGCGACCCTGGAAAAACGGACCGGCAAAAATTTTGGGGATACTGAAAACCCTTTGCTGTTATCAGTCCGGAGCGGTTCTTCCATTTCACAGCCAGGGATGCTGGATTCATTTCTAAATGTGGGAATTAACGAAGAAATCACGGCAAGCATTGCAAAGGCAAGCAATAATCCATGGTTTGGCTGGGATTGCTACCGCAGGTTTATTCAAGGATATGGGATGGCTTTTGGAATTAAAAGAGATGAATTTGATCATATCATTTATTCAAAAAAGAAACAGATCGGAATTGAGTTTAAACGATATTTTACAGGTGACCAGATGAAGGCGGTTGCCCTTGCCTATAAACAATTGTTACTTGATTCCGGGATTAATTTGATTGAATCTCCCATAGATCAGTTGTTTCAGGCCATTGATCAGGTTTTTTCCTCATGGGAATCCAAAAGAGGAAGGGATTACAGACGGATTATGGGAATATCAGAGGACTGGGGCACTGCTGTTACGATTCAATCCATGGTATTTGGAAACCTTTCCAGGCAGTCGGGTTCCGGCGTGGTGTTCAGCCATAGCCCGAGGCTTCCCGGTGATACGATACGGCTTTGGGGAGATTTTACCATTGGCAACCAGGGAGAGGATGTTGTATCAGGGCTTGTAAAAACCCTTCCCATCTCAGAAATCCAACGGGACCTGGAAGAACGGGATTCAAAGATAAGCCTTGAAGAAAGTTTTCCTGATATATATTCTCAATTGGTCAAACTTATGCATCACCTGATTTATGGAGAGGGATGGAATCCCCAGGAAATAGAGTTCACTTTTGAAGGCGAAACCAAAGAAGACCTTTTTATCCTTCAGGCAAGGGAAATGTCCTTGAGGGACAGAAAAAAAATTATTGATTTTGATGTGAACCCGGAAATTCTTGATAAGGCATATCTTGCCCAGGGAATCGGGGTCAGTGGTGGCGCCATGAATGGCAGAATCGTTTTTAATTTGGAAGAAATTGACTTCTTCAGAAAGAATGATCCGGATATCAAATTAATTTTATTGAGGAATGATACTGTACCGGATGATATCCTGGAAATTGATGCTGCAGATGGACTTTTGACTGCAAGGGGGGGGCTGACTTCCCATGCGGCTGTCGTGGCATACAATCTTAATAAAACCTGTGTTGTGGGCTGTGAAAATCTTGTTTGCAATGAACACAAAAAAAAGTGTATGCTCAATGATCTTAAAATGGTCACGGGTGATTATATCAGCATTAACGGTCAAAAAGGATCTGTTTACAAAGGCGCTATAAAAATCAATGGAAAAAACAAAGAGAAGAGGGAATAGATGAATACAAAAAATTCTATGACACTTGGGATTAATGGGCTGGGGAGAATAGGAAAACTGTCTTTGTGGCATCATGCCGGCAGAAAGTATTTTGATACGATTATTATCAATGTGGGTCGGGAAGTGGGAAAATCATTTCAAGATATTATTCATTATATAGAAAGAGATACAACCTATGGACGACTGGAAGCGTTTCTTAACGGATATCAGGCAAAGCAGGTTATCAGTGATGTGGATGAAGCCGCGGGTTTGTTAACTGTGAATGGCGTAAAGGTAAAAATATTAAGAAATCACAGGAATCCAAAAGATATTGAATGGGCACGGCATAATGCCAGAATTGTAGTGGATACAACGGGCCGGTTTCTGGATCCTTCCCTTGAAGCAGATGCTTCAAAAGGCTCTATCAGGGGCCATATTGAAGCAGGCGCCCAAAAAGTGATTGCGTCAGCCCCCTTTAAACTCAAAGAAGGTGTGGCGATGCCCAATGATGCCGTGACAACGGTCATGGGGATCAATGATGGAGACTATGATCCTGTAAAGCATAATATTATTTCCAATGCCTCCTGCACAACCACATGCCTGTCCCACATGATCAAACCCTTAATCGATTATTTTGGTATTGAAAAAATTCTTTCTGCTTCCATGGCAACCATACATGCTGCCACAGGATCACAGCAGGTATTGGACCGGCTGCCGAAAAAAGATGCCAAAGACTTAAGAAAAAGCAGGTCCATCATGAATAACATTATTCTGACCACAACGGGGGCTGCCAAAGCATTGCAACTGGTTATCCCGGAAATGTCAACTATTGGATTTATTGCAGAATCCGTCCGCATCCCCACAGCCACGGGATCTTTGATTATTCTGGTGATGAATTTTCAGGAAGAACTCAATAAAAAGCCCATTCGAAGGGATATGATCAACTCGATTTATGAAACTGCCGCCAAAACCAATACTAATGGATATCTGCTGTTTTCGGACAAACAAAATGTCTCCTCTGATATTATCGGAACACCAAGGGCTGCCGCTGTTATTGAAGGTCATGAAACCCATACCCGTACAGGGGCCATCAACATCAACCTTGAGCATGTGCGCGGGATTGACAAAAATATTCTGGATATGATCAAAGATCAGGTTACCAGCATCCAGGTTACCCAGGCAGTGATTTATGGCTGGTATGACAATGAAATGGCAAGTTATGTCAATATGCTGGGTGACAGGATTGTATCCATTGCAGAAGACATGCATTAGATTGTCACCCACGCATTTTCTTAGATAAAAACCCTTAAGGGATTGGGTTCTTAAAATAACACTGACTTTTATGACTTTATGTCACTTTTAAACCTTTACTTTTATGACTTATTGGTTTATTAAATACACATGGAACGGAAAATAAACTCAGTTTTAAATCAATGGAAAACCAGTCCTTTAAGGCAGCCCCTTCTGGTAAGGGGCGCACGCCAGGTTGGCAAGACCTATTCAGTAACTGCTTTTGGGAATGCCAATTTTGAGAATATGGTCTCAGTCAACTTTGAAGAGCAGCCTGAACTATCCGAGTGTTTCTCAGAATATGACACCCAGGCCATCATAGACCGTCTGTCAATTTTTACAAAGTCCGTCATTCGGCCTGGTCAGACCCTGTTATTTTTAGATGAAATTCAGGAATGCCCCAGGGCCATAACTGCCCTGCGGTATTTTTATGAAAAAATGCCGGAACTTCATATTATCGGTGCCGGATCTCTAATTGAATTTGCTTTGCGCTCAAAGGATTTCAGAATGCCCGTGGGCCGGATTCAAAATGTATTTATGTTTCCGCTCTCTTTTGATGAGTTCCTCAGGGCCCTGGGTGAAGACAAACTGTATGCGCACCTGAACACTATAACTCTGGAAAAACAATTGGAAACAATCTTCAGGGATCGTCTTGAAAGCCTGATTCGCACCTATCTTCTTGTCGGCGGTATGCCGGCTTCTGTCAACGCATATGCCAACAAGATCTCCATGGAAGAAATACAACGTCAGCAACAGGGACTCATACGGACCTATGGCGCTGATTTTGCAAAGTATGCCTCAACGGCAAAGCATAAATATCTAAGGCAGGTATTTGACAGCGCACCCCGAATGGTCGGGCAGCGATACAAGTATTCCCGTGTGAATCCTGATATTGAATCCAAGTTTTTGAAAGATGCCTTGAACCTGCTTTGCGAAGCCAGATGCCTGATAAAAATATGTCATTCTTCCGGTGCGGGTCTGCCAATGGCCGCAGGTGTGAATGAAAAAAAATTCAAGGTCGCATATCTTGACGTGGGACTGATGCAGAATGCACTTGGCATACAGTCATCTATTGCCCTTAATACGCCGGTCATGGCGGTCAATGCCGGTGGTGTTGCAGAACAATTTGCAGCCCAGGAGCTGCTGGCCGCTACAGATCCTTATGCTGAACCGGGGCTCTTTTTCTGGGCAAGGGACGCAAGGGGGAGCAGTGCTGAGGTTGATTATCTTATTCATATTCAGGGAAAGATTTTTCCTGTTGAAGTCAAAGCCGGTACCACTGGTTCCCTGAAAAGCATGAAGCTGTTTCTTGAAAAATATCCTGACACACCTTTCGGCATAAGGTATTCCATGCATGAACTTTCATTTCACGATCGTATTTTGTCTATCCCTTTATATATGATCTGGAACACAGAACATCTTATTCAAAATCTGTTAAAATATCCCTGAGCCCCCCTTTTCTTTCAAGACAAGCCTGGAAATTATTTGTTTTACTTTTCTGATAAAATTTTTTATAAAACATCTATACTTTTAAACCAGTGCAATGCGATTTTTTGATTTTTTTCCGGGGGATATTGGATCATGCCCATAACAGACCATAAAAATTATTCTTTTTCGTTCAGTATGATAGATATTAACAAAATTGACCCTTCCCCCTATCAGCATCGCAAATACTTTGATGAAGACAGTTTAAGAGAACTTGGCAAAAGTATTCTGCAGGATGGATTGATCGAACCCATTATTGTTCGCCCGCAAAAAAAAGACCGGTTTCAGTTGATCGCAGGAGAACGAAGATTAAGAGCGATTAAAGATTACACGGATATAAAAATGATTCAGGCAAAAATCGCCGATGTCAACGATCTTCAGGCGAGACGGATCAGCGCTGCTGAAAATATTTTAAGACAGGATTTATCCACCCTGGAAGCCATTGAAGCCACCATTGAAATCGTTGATGTGGAGATGGGCAACGATCCCTGGTATTTGACGGTAGGTAAAACCCCCCTTGAAAGGGTACACAAATTGCTGTCAAAGCTCCATTCTATAAGGGTTAGTCAGGGTAGAGGATCCATGGTTTCCAAGGAAGCCGAGTTGCTGTTTAACAAATTTGTTAAACAGGTGGAGTCAATTTTCAAAAACCTGCCAAAACCCTTGAAGTGGCAGTCTTTCCTGATGCATGACCTGGTTTTATTAACCGACATTCCCTTAAATGTTCAAAACGCCTCTGCCAAACATAACTTGAACAAGGCTCAGACCAAAGCGCTTGCAAAACTTGAACAGGTATCTGACAAGATTTTTCAGGAAATCATCCAGAAAGGTTCTATCCCGGTTAAGGATCAGAACAATCATCTTCTGACAACGCTTGAGCTAAATGAATTCAGCGCAAGAGAAATCCAGGCCCTTGCACAAGACATCGAAAAAACAAATACAAAAAATCAACAGAAAACAGAAACTGCTCAAGGTGAAGTTTCCACACAGATTAAGATCGCAGTGATGACACGCCTGGGTATCCCGCAGGTTCGTATTGCCCGGCGATTGAATATCCACAGGGAAACCATTTCAAAATATGCCCAAAAAAACCAGGGGATTTTTAACAACATGCATCAGGATTTTAAAAATGGCACCCCTATCCCGGATATCGCTCAAACCTATGGTGCTCCCCAGCCTCTGGTATGGTCTGTGGTTCTGCAGGGAAAAACAGATCTGGAACGGTTCAAGCTTTTAAACTGGGGATTGAGGGCATGGGATAACCTGTATTTCAATGATGTGGATCACAGGTTCGGCGACCCCTGGCCCGGAAGAATCCCTGCCCAGCTCGTTGCCCACACCCTGTTTTACTTTACACGTGAAAAAGATCTTGTACTGGACCCCATGGCCGGTGGAGGCGTGGTTGCAGACATCTGCCTTGCCTTTAACAGGGAATGCCGATCTTTTGATCTGTTGGACCGGATTAAAACAAGGCCGGAGATAGAACCGTTTTTGTGGGATCACAAAAACATGTCCTGGCCCATTAAGGACGGAAAAAAACCGGATCTGATTTTTTTT
>JAOZRF010000084.1 GCA_029940245.1 Desulfobacula sp. | reverse complement strand
CTGGTTATGGTCTTCCATGGATTTGGCTGCCTCAATATTCCGGGCTTCCATAAAGGTAAAATAAAACCAGGGCCGGAATAATTCAGACAGGAAAACATGGGCTTTGATGATCGCCTTAAGCCTTTCCCCCGGCGGATCATAAGCTTTTAATACCTGCTCAAGATCTTTTTTGATAATCATCCATCCCTGGGTCTGGATAATTTCTAGAAGGTCTTTTTTGCCTTTGAAATAGGCATACAAAGACCCCAGACTCATGCCGGTTCTCTGGCTTAAATCCCGCATGCTCATGGCCTGAAATCCTTTTTTATAGGAGATATGAAAAACGGCATCAAAAATCTTTTCCAGATTATTTACAGCGGTTTCCTCCTTTTTAATCTGTATGGTATCCTGGTTATTTCTGTACACTTCCCTGGAAATATCCTTGGTGGAGGCCCCATATATTTTCTTAAATGCCCTGTAATCCATAGGGATTCTATTGTTCTTTGTGATAGGTTTTTAATATCCGTTTTGCAAGGGATGCTTTATGTACCTCATCTGCACCGTCGTAAATCCTTGCTGCCCGTTCATGACGGTAAAAATAGGCCAGGATGGTATCATCGGTCATTCCCAGTCCCCCATAAGCCTGGAGTGCCCGGTCCACAATTTTATTCATGGTGTTGGCCACCACAAATTTGATCATGGAAATGGAATCCCGTGCCATGGACGCACCATTGTGATCAATCTGCCAGGCGGAATTAAGGGTTAACAGCCTTGCCGCCTGGAGTTCGGCTGCAGATTCAGCGATCCAGTTCCGGACGGTCTGGGTGCTGCCAAGGGTTTTGCCCGAAGGAGATATCAGCCGTTCATCTGCCCGGCTGCAGAGAAGGTCAAAAGCCCGCCGGCAGATGCCCAGCCACCGCATGCAATGATGGATTCGTCCCGGTCCCAGCCGGTCCTGGGCAATGACAAACCCCTGGCCTTCCGGGCCCAGCAGGTTTTCCTGCGGAACCCGGCAGGATTCAAACAGGATTTCCCCATGGCTGAAATAATCACTGCCTTTGTGGCCCATGACCGGGATATTCCTCACAAGGTTGAACCCTTTGGTATCCGTTGGTACAATGATCATACTGGCCTTACGATAAGTTGATGCATCCGGGTTGGTAACGGCCATGACAATGGCAAAATTCGCCCCGTCTGCTGCCGTGGTATACCATTTATGGCCGTTGATGACATAATCCTCCCCGTCCTTTACCGCCGTGGTTTCCAGCATGACGGGGTTGGACCCCGGCATATCCACCTCGGTCATGGCAAAACATGATCGGATATCGCCTTTTACCAGAGGCGTCAGGTATCGTTGTTTTTGTTTTTTTGTTCCGTGAAGATGCAGAATTTCAACATTTCCGGCATCGGGTGCCTGGCACCAGAAAACATAATGTCCTAAAGGAGAGCGTCCCAATGCTTCGGACACAAGACCGTGTTCCAGAAGTGAAAGCCCCATGCCGCCGCATTCAACAGGGAAATTAGGCGCCCACAACTCCATTTTTCTGACCAGGTCCTGTTTTTCCTTGAGGATGGGCAGAAGGTCTTTAAAATCTTTTGCCAGAAATTCCGGTTCAAGGGGGATGAGTTCCTTTTCCACAAACTCATTTATCATGTCCACAATGGTCTGAATTTTATCTGAAATCTTAAAATCCACTATTGTCTCCTCTATATTGTTTTAAAATTTTGTCGGCCAGTTGGCCAGTTGATGTTTTCCAATGCCGCTTCCAGGATGGGTCCATGAAATTTCCAGGGCATGGAGGATATAGTCCCTTGTTTCTTTCGGATCAATGACGTCATGAATATCATACATGCCGGCTGCGCCAAAGGGTGATGTCTCATTGATCATGGTTGAAAGAAGGGACGATTTTTTTTGGGGTGTATCTGTTGAGGCACCGGAAACCACATTAGTGGCAATGACCGGGTCTACAAAACTCATTTCCGCCGTGGGCCAGGCCACTAGAAAATCAGTGCCGCATCCTGATCCTGCCATATTCCAGAACGCCATCCCATATGTTTTTCTCACAATCACGGAAATTTTGGGCACACTCACCTGGCCCAATGCATTCATGTAATTCATGACCTTGGCTGCCACTTTTTTTCTTTCCGCTTCCCTGCCTACCAGAAATCCCGGAATATCATGAAAAAAAAGAAGGGGGATATTATAGGTGTCACACATGCATATAAAGCTTGTGACCTTGTCAATTCCTTTTGTATCCATGGCACCGCCCATTACCATGGGCTGACTGGCAATCATGCCCACGGACCGGCCATTCATCCTTGCCAGTGTTGTTATGACCGATTTTCCAAAATCTGGTTTGATGTCAAATAGACTGTTTTTATCTGCAATACAATGTAAAATTTTCACCATATCATAGGTCCGGTTCCGTTTTTCCGGCAGAAGAGACAGGATGTTTTCCATTCCGTTGCCGGACCCTTCTGCCACGGGATGAACCGGTGGTGCTTCATCCCTGTGTGAAGGCATATAACTTAAGTACTGCCGGATGATATCAAAACAATGGTCTTCCGTGTCGGCGACCCGGTCAATGGTTCCGGTAATTTCACTGTGGACCTTGCAGCCCCCCAGGTCTTCATCTGATATTTTTTCTCCCAGGGCCAGCTCCAGAACCCGGGGACCGGACACCCCCATGGCGGTTCCCTTTACCTGGACGACAAAATCGGACAGACAGGCCATCCATGTCGGCATGCCATAGCATTCTCCCATGATGGCCGTGATCAACAGGTTTTTCCTGACCCGGCTCATGATCTGGAGAAAAGAATCAAACCCGCCGCCGCCAAAGGAAGAAAGTCCTTTGGCACCCATGATATCCGGCATCCGGGCACCGCCTGCTTCCCCAAGATAAACCATGGGCAGTCCTTTTTTAGCGGCGTAGTTTTTTACCTGCTGTTCTTTTTTGCCGGCCACCCGGCTGGAAGTGGCTGCCATGACCGTAAAATCATTGGCCGATACCGCCACCTGCCGGCCGTCCAATTTACCGTATCCCGTTATTTTACTGTCGGCCGGCGTTTTATTTTCCATTCCCGGCATATCTGAATGGGCAAACCGGCCCACCTCAAAAAAGGAATCTGTGTCCAGCAGCCTGTCAATCCGCTCCCGGGCCGTATACCGGCCCTTTTCATGCTGGCGGGAAATCTTTTCGGCACCGCCCATGGCCATCGTCCTGTCCTGCTCGGCTTTCAGGGTATCCAGCGCCTTTTCAAATGCCATTGTTGTCTCCTTTTTATCTGAAAATCCTTTTTAAGATTCCAGTTCTTCTTTTAACTGCCTTCGCAGCAGCTTTCCCGTGGCAAGGGTGGGCAGCGATTCTCTGAACTCCACATATTTGGGGCACTTATAAGAAGATATATGATTTTTTGCCCATTTAATCAGTCCCTGTTCATCAAGATCAGATTCCGGGGTCTTGATAATATAGGCTTTGACGACTTCTCCTTTTGTATCATCCGGCACACCAATCACGGCGGACTGGGCCACCTCGGCATGGGTGTTAAGTAAAAGTTCCACCTCTTCGGGGTAAACGGAAAATCCGGAAACTTTGATCATTTCTTTGACCCGTCCCAGAAGGTAGAGATAGCCATCCTCATCAAACCGCCCGATATCCCCGGTATGGACCCATCCGTCCACAAGAGTGGCGGCTGTTTCATCCGGTTTGTTCCAATAGCCCTTGAACACGCCGGGATTTTTTAATACAATTTCTCCTTCTTCCCCAACGGCCGGCTCTTTTCGGGAACCATCCAGGTCCATAATTTTAAACGCTGCATCCGGCCCGGGAATACCGCAGGTATCATATTTGATTTTCTGCCTTGGCATAAAGGTATCCAGAGTATGGGTTTCACTTAGACCATAGGCGCCTTCCACCAGCAGGCCTCCCCGGGTTAAGTCTTTCCATTGACCGGCGATTTCTTCTGTCAGCTGGATACCAAAGGACGAGGTCAGACACAGCTTCAGGCAGGACAGATCAAAATTTTTGCTATCCGGGTCTGCCATGATTCCCACATTCATGGGCACTGCACTGTACCAGAAATCGGTTTTATAGGTTGAGATGGCCTGGACAGCCGTCTTAACGTCAAACATGGACAGCAGCACCTGGGTGGCACCGGCATAGATACAGGAATTCAACCCTGCCAGCATTCCGGCAATATGGAAAATGGGCATGGTGACAAGGCAGACCGAATCCTGTGTCATGCCCGTAATTTTCACAGTCGCTGCTGTTTTGAACAATGCCGCATGAAAGCTGAGCATGCAGCCTTTGGGAAGTCCTGTGGTTCCCCCGGTGTACTGGAACAGTCCGATATCATTTTTCATATCAATTTCTACTGCGGGCAGAGTAATATCCTTTGTTGTAACAATGTCCATGAAATTATCTGTTTCAGGAATCGAGGATTTTGAAACCTTCATGAGATCGATCAAGGGAAGGGACGGTGTTTTGGGCAGATAATCGTTCAGATTGGTAACCACTACTTTTCTCAGACCTGTTTTTTCCCGGACATTTTTTACAATGGGCATGAAAAGATCCAGGGTTACCAGAATTTCAATCCCGGCATCGTTGAGTTCGTATTCAAGTTCCATTTCCTTGAATAAAGGAGAACAGGGGCAGACAACGGCTCCGATTTTCTGGATACCGAAATGGACAATGGCATACTGGGGGCAGTTGAGCATCAAAATACCCACCCGGTCTCCCTTTTTAACCTGGTGTGACAGAAGATAGGCTGCAAACCGGTCGGACGCGTCATTTAATTCCTGATAGGTGAGGGTCCTGCCATAAAAGATAATGGCTGGTTTTTCAGGTTGTTTTTCAGCCTGGAATCTTAAATAGTCGTGAAGGGGAATGTCGCCCTGATCAAATAAAATTTCTCTGGGCAGATCGTCCGGCCAGTTCTTCATCCATATTTTTTCCATATTGATCTCCTTTTGGTTGTAAAGCAATTAATCCCCGGACGTCTCATCCCTGAGTAGCCGTCTGAGTACCTTTCCGACATTTGATACGGGAATTTCCTCACGAAATTCAATGACTCTAGGCCGCTTGTATCCGACCATATTTTCCTTGCAAAAAGAGATCATTTCTTCCTGTGTCGCTGTTTCCCCTTGTTTTATTTTAATAAAGGCCTTTACCTTTTCCCCGGCTTTTTCATCCGGGATACCTACCACAGCAACGAGTTCCACCTTGGGATGGGTATAGAGAATATCTTCCACATCCCTTGGATAGACATTGAAACCGCCTACTATGATCATGTCTTTTTTTCGGTCTGTGATGGTAATATATCCATCCCGGTCAATATGACCGATGTCCCCGGTTAGAAAATACCGTTTCCCGTCAAAGATTACAAAAGACTCTTCGTTGGCATCCGGTCTTTTCCAATATCCTTTCATGACCTGGGGACCGCAAATGGAAATCTCACCATCATCCCCCCGGGGCATCTCTTTTGAGGGATCTTCCAGGCCCAGAATTTTTATATCCGTGCCTGGCAAAGGAAATCCGATGGAACCTATTTTTCTTGTTTTTTTAAATGTAGGATTCGTACTGACAACCGGTGCGGTTTCCGTTAAGCCGTATCCTTCAAAAATAATGGCCCCTGTTTTATCTTCAAATTGCTTGCAGACTTCAGGGGGCAGAGGGGCCCCTCCTGAAAAGCAGCCCATTAAAGATGATAAGTCATATTGATCGATCAGGGCATGATTGGTAAATGCCACAAAAATGGTGGGCACCGCCGGCATAAAGGTGGGTTTATAGTTTTGAACCGCCTTGAGAACTTCGGTAAAGGGTGGATTGCCTGCCCGGGGGTCCGGGATACAGATTAGTTTTGCAGCGAGTTTTGTTGAAACCAGCAGGGCCACGGTAATGCCGAAACTGTGATACCAGGGCAACACCCCGAGAAAAGAGTGGAAACCTCCTCCGTAAAGACATTCGGGTTTTTTGCCCTCTCCATGGACAAACCGCGCAAATTCAGTAATGGCCATGACATCATAGGTGAAATTGGTATGGGTCAGCTCGGCTCCCTTTGGCAGACCGGTTGTTCCTCCGGTATACAGCATGACAGCAGTATCTTCTTCAGGGTTTATTGTTACGGAAGGCGGGGTGGGCTTACTTTGTGCGATAATTTCATCAAACATCAGATGACCGGGTTCTACTTTGTCTGCTTTGGGAATTTTACCGAGAATCCCGCCTAAAAATGCCTTGAACCTGGGAAGATAGGATTTGATGCTGCACAGGATAACCGTATCAACATCAGTGCCTTCAACGGCTTTTACCGTGTTGGGATAAAACACGGGATGATCCATGCAGAACACCATTTTTGACTGGGAATCCTTTAGCTGGTGATTGAGTTCAGGAGCTGTATACACCGGGTTGCAGTTGACGGCAACGGCGCCTGCTTTTAGAATACCGAAAAGGATTTCAGGAAACTGGGGCAGGTTTGGCAGAAAGATGGCAACCTTATCCCCCTTGCCGATCCCTTTGCCGGCCAGAAAAGCGGCAATCCTGTCGGCTGTATCTTTCACCTGGGCAAACGTTTTTGAGGCACCATTAAATATGGTGAAAGGTAAATTAGGATAATCTTTTGCAGCATCATCCAGAAATTTAAATACAGGAAATTTATAATCATTGCACTCATGTGCCACGCCTTCCGGCCAAAAAGGGGTTTTCCATGCTGATTTAGTCATTTTTCATGTCTCCTCTTGGTTTAAGGGTTCTGCCTGGTTAGCTATAATCTGATCGTTATATTAGGCAGTCAAAAAAACAAAGTCAATAGAAAATGAACGAATGTTCGTTATTTTTATTATATGCATTCCCAGCCGCCAAAAGGCCCCAAAAAAAGGGTTAAACAGGATCTGGCAGGGTCAGAAAAGCATGGATAAACTCAAGGACATCTGCGGTGATGCAGATGTCTGAGTGGCGGAAGATGGGGGCGGTTGGATTTTTATTGATACTGATCACACATTTGGTATCTTTCATACCGGCAATATGCTGGGAAGAACCGGAAATGCCGCAGGCAATGTAGACCTCCGGCGCAACAATAGTGCCGGTGATCCCCACCTGGTGCTCATACCCGATCCATCCCATGTCCACCAGGGGCCGGGATGCCCCCACGGCAGATGAAGAAAAGCAATCTGCAAACCGGGAAATCAATTCCAGGTTTTCTTTTTTTTCCACTCCCCGGCCGGCTGCCACGATAATTTTTGCCCCTTTCAGGGCCTGATTTTCACAGGGTCGTTTTAAAATTTTTGTGGGCTGAATACGGCTGTTTTCACAGGCATCTGATCCAAAAGAGATCTTGAGGATATCCACCTGTTTTGTTTTTCCTTTTTTATGGGAATCCGGTTTGAACACCCCGGGCATCAGGGTCAGCATCACAGGCCGGTCCGGGTCCGGCCTGACAAGCATATTTTTTGTGTTGTCTAATACGGGACGGGAATAAAAAAGGCCTGTTTCATCGAATCGGATATGATTGATGCCGGAGATGGAAGCGGCATTCAATTCCAGGGCAAGCCCCGGGGCAAAATCCCGCCCTTGAGAAGTATGGGCGGCCAGGATATGGGTGGGAGTCATTTCGCGGATAAGCTGTCCAAGGCAATCGATATAAATATCACTGGTATAGGTCTTAAATCCGGGGATCTGAAGCCCGATGACAGCATTGCCGGTTTGTTCTGAAATTTTTTCTGCCAGGGGCTTTGGGTTGTCTGAAGGGACAATTATTTGAATACAGGGAAGGTGCTTGCCCGGGATATTCCGGGTTTGAGAAAGGATGGCCGCAATTTTACGGGCCCCTGCAACCAGTTCCCAGGTGACCGGCCGAATCCGGCCCTTAAAAATTTCTGCAATGACAAGGATCTGTTTCATATCAAATTTTTTTCCCTTAAAAAAGAAAATAATTGTGCTGCTTTGTCAGCAACCGATCCTTCCAATACCCGGCCGGTTCTTGCCTTTTCCGGGTCTTCCATGCCGATGCAGGATTCCCTTGCCCGGATCGGCTCCCAAAAAAGATCTTCAGATGAAAGGGACAGGATCTGTTTTCGGTTTGCCGAAAGCATATTGGACAGGCAGGGATACCGGGGGGTATTGATGCCGGCCTGGATGGTTAAAACAGCCGGTAGAAGGATCACAAGGCCGTCACGGAACCCGTTTTCCATCTCCCGTTCAACTTTGATTGTTTTGCCCGTAAGGGGTAGAAAGATTTTTATCACACCCGTGGCACAGGGCAGATTCAAAATTTTGGCCATCATGGGCCCGGTCTGGCCTGCCATCATATCCTCTGACATAATCCCGGTGAGAATCAGGTCATAGGATGTTTTTTTTGCCACGGCTGAAAGCCCGAAGGCTGTTACAAAAGAGGAAATATAGTCACTATTTTCTGTGACGATATGAAATCCCCTGTCCGCCCCCATACCAAAGGCCCGGCGGATAATTTTTTCAGCCGTTGACGGACCTGCCGTCACAATATCAACTGAAACCGGCTCCGGCATGGTGTTATCCGAGTGCTCTTTTATAAATAAGGCTTCTTCCAGGGCATGGGCATCAAACCGGTTCATATCCCCGTCATCACCCACTTGTTTTATACAGACCAGAATCTTCATACCCCACCATACCCCCGGCCGGAGACTATATCAAGTAAAAAAATGAACAAATGTTCATAAATATCAAGATTAAAGTCAAAAACCATGACAGAGTTGAACAGGATTTCCATCTTGAATAATTGAATTTATGGGTTATATTTTGCGTTATAATCTTTTTGAACACCAAAAGTTGAATCTTTAACAAAACGAGGAAACACCATGGCAAAAATTGAAAAAACAAACCGCCGGATTGTGCTTGCATCACGCCCTGTCGGCGCTCCCACCGAAGAAAACTTTCGGTTGGAAAAATTCCCAATACCTTTGCCTGAGGATGGGCAAGTCCTGTTACACAATATTTTTTTATCACTGGATCCCTATATGAGGGGACGAATGAGCAAGGCCCCATCTTATGCAGAACCTGTAAAAATTAATGAGGTCATGGTCGGTGCAACAATCTGCCGGATTGAAGCATCCCGACACCCTGATTACAAGGAGGGAGAGTGGGTTCTTGCCTATAGCGGCTGGCAGGACTATGCGCTTTCTGATGGCTCCGGCCTGACCCGGTTAGGAACAAACCCTCAAAATCCATCCTATGCATTGGGAATATTGGGCATGCCGGGTTTTACGGCCTACATGGGGTTATTGGATATTGGCCGGCCAGAACCAGGAGAGACCA
>JAOZRF010000478.1 GCA_029940245.1 Desulfobacula sp. | reverse complement strand
ATCAAATATTATTAATCGGAGTGGCTATGGTATTTACAGCCAAGATAATCAAAGATTACCGATAATTGGGGTCAGGCTTGCATAGTTGAGTTTAAATAAATGAATGGGGGAGTCTAACCCCATATAAAGGGAAATAAATGCTTATTGTCAGAAAATTGATTTCGTTGATGAAACCGCTTGTTGAACGATTTCCCCGTATTGAAAATCTGTATAGGGCTTTGCGGTATCAAAGCATTTTAAAGAAGCCGCCAACCCTGACCTCATGGGGATTTAACCTGGCCGGCAATTCCCTCATGGAACAAGGAACGTTTGAACCTCTGGAGACTGAAGTTGTCAGACGTATTCTTGATGAGGTGGATGTTTTGGTTAATGTGGGTGCCAACATTGGTTATTATTGCTGCCATGCCTTAAGTATGGGAAAATCTGTGATCGCATTTGAACCCATTCAACAAAATCTTCAATTTTTATCCTTGAACATCAAAGCAAATAATTGGTCCGGTGTTGAAATTTATCCTATGGCACTCTCTAATGAAATCGGAATTCTTGAGATCTATGGCGGTGATACGGGTGCCTCCATCATAAAGGGGTGGGCTGGGACCCCTGACCATTATGTGAGGCTTGTGCCGGCATCAACCATGGATATTGTTCTGGGTACGCGGCTACAGGGAAAAAAAATCTTTGTCCTTATGGATGTTGAAGGTGCTGAGAAATCCGTGCTCGAAGGTGCCGGCAAGATGCTTGCCATGGAACCCAAACCCATCTGGATGGTTGAAATAATGACAAATGAACTTCAGCCGGATGGCGTTGCAATGAACCCTGACTTTAAAAGCATATTTCAATTGTTTTTTGAGAATGGCTACCAGGCTTTCAGTGTTGATGGGGACATGAGTCCCGTCACCATGGAGCAGGTGGATTTAATTTTAAAAGAAAGCCTTAAACCCACAACGCACAATTATATCTTTTGTGAATCAAAGGCAGCATTACAGGAACTGGGTGGATAATCGTGCGGGGTCTGCCAGAAGATCATGGTAAAACAGGAGGAAGCAAAGGATTTAGGGATGCAGAATTTAAAGCAGCGGTTATTAAATCTTAAATCAGATGATTTAATGTTCAGTTTTGTTGTATTAACTTTTTTTCTTTTGCCCATGGGAACGGCACCTCCCCTGATTTCCATCGGAATAGCCGGTCTGGTCTGGTTGATTTCAGGAAAAGCAGTCCATATCAAGTCCATTATCCGGCAATCCTGGTTTTATCCTGTAATTCCTTTTTTGATCCTGCCCTGGATCGGGCTTTTGTACTCACAAAATTTAGACCTTGGCATGGATTACGCGCTTAAAACAAAATACTGGGTTGCATTATTCATTACAGCAGGGCTATCCCTTGATGAGGAACGGCTGTACCTTCTTTTGAAATGGTTCTGGGCCGGGCTTTTAATGGGCGCCTTTCTGGCTTTTTTACAATTTGTCGGCCTTATGGTGCCGGTTAATGAATTGAATCTGGGGTTTTGCATTGTTCATACACTTGTCAACATGTACCTGATCTCCGGCATTATGATGTCGTCATTTTATTTTAAAAAGACAAAACGCTTGAAGAATAAGCTTGTTTTACTTTTATTGATCTTTGCATTTTTATTTCATTTAGCTGTGCTGAGAGGTAAATCAGGTTATTTGATTTTTATCGTTATTTCTCCTTTTGTTGCCGGTAATCTGATGCACAGGTTTTCATTAAAAATTAAAATAATGGTCAGTATATTTCTTGTCTGCTGTCTGATGCTCTCTCCTGTTGTCAGAAACGTGGGAAAGAACGCCTTTGTTAATTTAATCGAGCAAAAGGAAAATATTTTAAAGGGTGTATATTTTTATGAGATTGAAAGATCTTTTATATTTCAGGAAACCATAAAAATTTTTATCATGCATCCTTTTATCGGCATTGGCACGGGAAGTTTAACAGAACCCACAAGAGCAAGAGGCCGTGAAATTATCCATCCCCATAATAATTTTCTTTATATGGGGGTAAGCTTTGGTATTTTTGGGCTTGCAGCCTGTTTCTGGTTTTTCTGGAAAATGTTTAAGCTGTCCTGGCGGGCAAGGGAAACGGGGTTGGGCTATTTTGTGTTTTCTTCCTGCCTGGTCCTTTTTTTAGGCGGGATGTTTGATACCCAGCTTCTGAATACAGGACCATTGCTTTTTTTAACAATGGCCTATGGGATGATGAACCATTTTGAGGGTGTAGAGGCCAGGTTAAAGCCAACTATGCAAGCCTGACCCCATAATAAAGGTTGGACCATTATGAACATTGGAAGTTTTTTAAAGTCATTGCTGCCGGCTGTTGGAAGGGATAACGAAAGTTCTCGTGAAACCTGGTTGGAAGAAACACTTTTAACTATTCCTGACAATAGCAGAATTCTGGATGCCGGGGCTGGAACTCAGCAGTATAGCAGGTTTTGCAGGCATTTGGAATAT
>JAOZRF010000477.1 GCA_029940245.1 Desulfobacula sp. | reverse complement strand
AATGCATGGTAATAAAGAATACGTGCGAATACATCCAGATCTCCGGTCATCTTTACATAGGCTATAAATCCCACGGCAGGGGGAGCTATGAGAATAAACAGGGTGGGTATGAGTTTGTCCGGCAGGGGGTTGTGAAACATGAGCCGGTAGAAAATTATGGCCAGCAATACGATCCAGAAAATAATTCCAATGCTGAAAAAGAACCAGGAGATATCAGCCGGTGCATGTGCCTTTCCAACTACGGGCACCAGTATAGTACCTACCACGGGAATAAACCAGGCCGGATTGATATGTTGGATTTCAAAATTTTTATGGAACCAGATATACATGAGTTGAAGTGTATATCCCAGGTGCAGAATTGTACCCGAATACCAGAAAACTTTGCTCAATTCAAATTGTGTTGGTTCATAGGCAATGCTTAAGAGCAGAAGAGAAATAGAATATGCAGGAAAAAAATTGACACGAACCGGGTGGCTAAATTCTTTTTCGACTTCATCAGGGTAATTGAACCATTTGGTGATGTAGATAATTGTCAGCAGGATAAACCAGGCAGTGACTATATATAAAAGTGTCTGGCCCACGCCCCATGAAAATTTCATCATTTTTTCATATCTCAAAAATGCAATGGAAAGACCGGTGATTCCCATGACCGTAGCAAAAATGGTGACGGGGAAATATTGCAGCCAGCCTGCTGTCTGAGAATTGGATTGTTGTTGTGACATATTGATCTCCTTGAAACGTATGTGGAATTATGCAAGACAATTATTAATAATTTCTACATTTGAAATTTATGTATTTTATTGGTCTTCATCTTTTCCCTATGTTTAACTTTTGACAAAATTGGATGGCCATACGGTCATCCCGGCGATACAGGGAAAGCATTTATCGTGCCGGACTGCAAAAAGCCGGCGGGTCCGTGAATGCGCCTAAAGCCTATAATTCAGGGGCAAAATTTTAACCGCAATCTGAAAAAGAATGAACGTTAACTGTGTGAACGGTAGCGCTACCCTGTCCAAATGCTGCCCTGGCGGCAATATAGAATATGCCGGAGAAGAAATGGTGAAGAATGGTGCATCGGTTATTCATCCGGCTACAGGCCTGGTCTCTAAAAGCCTGGTGGAGCCTTTTCAGGAAGGCTCTATTTCAGTCCTGTTCCTGCCGTTTTGTTTTGCTTTATAAAGGAAATTATCAGCCCTGGCAATAAAGCTGTCTTTTTTTTCATGGGGATGATACAGGCTGATACCAAGACTTATGGTTGAGAAAATTTCTTTTTCTTCATAAACTAGTGGGGTGTCTTGTATTGTTTTTCGGAGTTTTTCTGAAATCTCATAGGCATCATCAAGGCTGCACTCTTTTAAAAGGATTATAAATTCTTCACCTCCCCACCGGCATAAAATGTCTGATTCTCTGATGGTGGTAAGGCAGAGTTGTACAATATGCTTCAGTGCTGCATCTCCTGCCATATGACCAAACTTGTCATTAACGATTTTAAAATTATCAATATCAAATAAAATGAGTGACAGGGCAAATTTCTTCCTGTGAATGTCCTTTAGGATCGGATGAATGACAAGATCAAATGCCTGGCGGTTGTATATACCCGTCAATTTATCTGTCAAGGCTATTTTTTCCAGTCTTTTTTGATAGGCTGAAATTGTCAGGGTTGTTAATAAGAGAACTACAATTGTAATCAGGGCACAAACTGACAGGTTTATCAATAGGGCCTTAAAGATCTGTCTTGTGCCTTTTTCTTCTAGCTGTTCAACCAGTAAATACCATTCAAATTCAGGTATATACCTTGAGTTTAAATGAATGGTTTTCCCATCTCGGTTGTATCTGAAATGGCCTTCTGGTTTTGATAAAATGCTAGTCGAAACAGAAGAAATTCCTTTTATTTCACTAATATGTTTTACATCTGATAACTGGTTTGATCCATGGAATACTATATTCCCTTTTGTATCAACAAAATAAATATTTCTGTCATAGTTTTGCTGATATTTTTTGATAAGGTTTTTTACTGCACTTACTTTAAGCCCCACACCCGTCGCTCCAATGAAATTGTTCAGATAATCACATACCCTGTAATTGATGAAGATGGTCATAGAGTCTTTATTGGCCATATCAGGATCAACATTAACTTCATAATCAGATTTCATGGACCTTACCCTAAAATACCATTTGTCTCGCTCTTCTTCGGCTTTAACTTTTTTTAATATCCCGTCAGCATGGTAATAGGTTTTTGTCTGCTCAGAAACAAAAAAAATGGTGAAGGTATTATATTTGTCCTGGATTTCCTTGAGATATCGGGTAATTTTAGACACATCATTTTCACCGTTGATTATCCAGTCCTTCAAAAAAATATCATTTGCCATGAGTGAAGAAATCAAAATAGGCTGAAAAAGATCTCTTTGGATTTCAGAGTAAATATTATCACTTGTCATTGGAAGTTCACTCTTGGTGATCTGTGATCTTAGT